>QIGK01000145.1 GCA_003228875.1 Rhodobacterales bacterium | reverse complement strand
GTTTGATACCTTCCCACGTTAAAAAACTCGGGCTCCATAGAAAGCTACTTTGGATGCTAATACGTTCTGAGGGGCGATATCGAATGACTATTCTACAGTTGTAGTCTCCACGAGGTTCAGCCAATGGGTCGCCTTTGCAGCCTAAATAGTGTTCGGGAAGATTGAGAGATGCAGGACCATTAAACACATAATCTGCATGCGCGGGTAATCCGCCAGCAGATAATGCCTCTTGAGACCGCGCAAGCGCAACGCTGTTTCCTCTAACAACAATGACATATTCTCCTGCGCCAAAACTAACGCGGCCTACGTTATAATAACGCCGTCTGTCAAAGACTTCAAAATCGGTGGACTGAAGTATTTCTCCGAACCTGTTAATGTAAGAATTTTCAGAAAAATTTGTCGAGAGTTCCATGTTGAGGCGTCTTATGCGCTCTGGGTAATCCACCAACAACCTTTCAATTTGGTCGCGCGGGCGCAGCTGGACGCGGGGTCTTCCTGTACTATTCACATCTTGAGGTACCCAAATTGGCCCGCCACAAATACGAAAAAAGCGATCTTCAATATGTGCAATTTTTCCATTCGGAAAATACGGATCTTCGGTCGCACAATAAGGGGAATCATTTTCTTGGGCTACAAGGGGCGGCACTTCGAGTAGATTCGCAAATATTAAAATAAGAACCAGACGAAAGTTTGCGTGCTTATCTTGAACACTCATGCGAAATTCTCCTTGTGGGCTTTCGGCTATCATGGCGACTCACGGATAGTTTAATCAAGTTGATCTAAAAATATATAGTATGCCCATATTTGCATTGGCAGAGTTCCAAATATTGGAAGATACCAAGAATGACCTCCTCTCAGATGCCATTAGGGGGGTGGTCCCCACGCACCGATGCGTTAACCTTTTGGCGGCATATGGAAAACTTATATAAAACTTATAGAAAAATTACACCCAAATCGGTGGTTTTGTTGCAAAAGTTAACGGGGTGGTGGGTGCGAGCACCCACCCTACGAAAACATGTCGTCTTGATCGACCTCATTCGCTTCATCGTCATCCAGCGCGCCCGGTGCGGGGCGGTTGTCCAACAGGCCAGATTCGCGCAATTCCTTGACACCGGGCAGGTCGCGCGATGTTTCCAACCCAAAGTGATCCAAGAACCCTTGTGTTACCGTAAACGTCACCGGACGCCCCGGGGTCATGCGGCGGCGACCAATTTTTACCCAGCTCAGTTCCATCAGCATATCAATGGTGCCGCGCGATACAGAAACGCCGCGAATTTCCTCAATCTCAGCCCGTGTGGCGGGTTGATGATAAGCAATAATCGCAAGGGTCTCAATCGCGGCGCGGGAAAGCTTACGATGCTCAACCCGTTCTTTTTGCATCAAAAAACCCAAATCAGCCGCAGTGCGAAACGCCCAGCCCTCGCCGATTTTGACAACGGATACACCCCTGCCCTCATAGCGTTTGCGAAGGTAAACCATAGCCTCAGCCGCGTCGCTACCATGGGGCATTCTGCTTTCAATTTCGACAACAGAAACCGGCTCAGCACTGGCAAATAATATTGCTTCAACCATACGTTCTTGTTCAGCCATTGGCGGGGCCTCAAACAGCGATTGCAGGTCTTCGTCCTCAATCATGAAAGGGTCCGCTTGCGCAGATCAATGCGCGCAAAAACATCCGATTGCCGCATTTCCAGTTGGCCTTCTTTGACCAGCTCCAGCGCAGCCGCAAAAGTTGATGCGGTGGCCGAGCGCCTTTTTTGTGGGTCAATCCGCCATGCCTCGGGCAAATACTGCATCAGATCCCCCCATTCAATGGCATGGCCAATCAGTTTTTTCATCCGCTCAAGTGCTTGTTCCGTTGTGAAAATCGCGTCCCGTTTCATCGACAGTGGTTCAAAATCATCGCGGGTTTTTGTCTGGGCATAAGCTTGCATCAGATCCAGCAAAGTAGAAGTATATCGAATGGTGCGTTTTCGCGAAACACCTTCAGCCTGACCACGGGCAAAAAAATCTCGCCCCAACTGGTCTCGCGCCATCAAGCGAGCCGCAGATCGGCGCATGGCCTCTAGCCGTTCCAACTGGAACGCAAGATGCGCTGCCATTTCTTCACCCGACGGCCCCTCATCCTCAGGATCTGCGGGCAATAATAGCCGCGATTTCAAAAAGGCAAGCCACGCCGCCATAACCAGATAGTCAGCAGCCAATTCAATACGCAGGCGCTTTGCTTCCTCAACAAACAGCAGATATTGCTCTGCCAGTTCCAGAATAGAGACCTTGCGAAGATCAACTTTTTGGGTACGTGACAAGGTTAGCAACAGGTCTAGCGGGCCTTCAAAGCCGTCAACATCCACCACCAATGCTTCAGCCAAACGGCGACTTTTGGTATCTTCTTCTTGCAGGTCACTTACAAAATCATCAGGCATCAATTAATCCTAACGCGCGGCCACAGGGATACATTGCACATCGCGGCCCATCAGCACTGCACACAAGTCAGACGCAGCAGCGGTGTCCGCAAAACCGATTGCGCGCAGCCGGTAAAATACCCGCCCGCCAGCCTCTCGGCGTTCAATATAGCGGTTCAAACCGTTCAACAAATCAGGTTGGTTGGTCAACAGGAAATCCCAGTTCCGAACGGCGCTTTGTTCGTCGTCAAACACCCCGAGCTGGATCATCTGGGTGCCAACCGGGACATCATTAACATTACCGCCAGGTTCGGAAATAATGGGTGCAACCGGCGCTGTTGGTGCATTGTCAGATGCTTCTTGGGCAATGGCGGCAGCAATGGCATTGCTTAGCTGATCAGAGCTTGGCGACAGGCCGGGTTGTTCAACCCGCCGAACTGGTCGGGTCATATCCGGGTCTGCAACGGCGGGTGTCGTTTCGGCTGAAACGTCAGTTAGTGCTGGTATTATCGGTTCTGTTGTCAGCGTTTCGACAGGCGTTTCCGTTGCCTGAATAACTGGCAAAGCCGGATTCACCGGAACAGGGTCATTTGTTATTTCGACAGGTTGGTCTGAAACTGGCACGTCTTCGGCTATGGCCCTTTGTGGCGGCGGCGCAAGCTGAGTTTCCGCACCAACCGGCGCTGTCTCATCCGAGGCCAACACCGCGTTAACATCCAGTCCCTGATTGTTGGCTTGGGTGCCTTCTGGGTCTTCTGGCCGTTCGCGGGCAACACCGCCCATCGCTTGAATAACCGGAACATCATTGGCGTCGCGCTTACCAAGTTCAAAGGCCCAGTAAACCACACCCAGTATCAAAACCAATGATACAATTCCGCCAGACCATTTAGCGATTTGCGCAGCAAGTCCGCCGATTTGCTGCTCTTCAGCATCGGGATCAATATTATTAATCTTAAATCGCGATTCGCTCATTGGTTAAACGCCTCTCGGGTAGCACTATAAATAGTGCCCTGCTCTGCTCCAACCCCTAAATGTACAAATTGGTGCGTTTATCGCATCTCGTTACGCGGGGTTACGCCAAGGATACCAAGACCAGCGGAAATCACAACCGCCACAGAGCGGATCATAGCCAAGCGGGCTTGGGTGCATTCAACTGCATCTTCCCTAATAAAACGCAAACTCGGTTCAACCTTGCCCATATGTTGCAGCGCGTGGAATTCCGAGGCCAATTCATACAAATAAAACGCAATTCGGTGCGGCTCGTGATGGCTGGCAGCCAATTCTGCCAAACGCGGCCACTCGGCCAGCTTTTTAATCAGGCTGGCTTCAGCCTCATTGGTCAGCAAAGACATATCAGCCAAAACCAGATTTTCATCGCTGGGGTTGCCAGCTTTTTTTAGCACTGAGAACACCCGCGCATGGGCGTATTGCACATAAAACACGGGGTTATCTTTGGATTGCTCAGTGGCTTTGGCAAGATCAAAATCCAACGCCGCATCGTTTTTGCGGGTTAGCATCACAAAGCGAACCACATCTGAACCAACCTGTGCCACAACGTCGCTTAACAAAACAAACGTGCCTGCGCGTTTAGACATTTTGAACGGTTGGCCGTCTTTGAAAAGACGCACCAATTGGCACAGCTTGATGTCCAGCGGCACTTTTCCGTCCGACATGGCTGACACAGCTGCCTTCATACGTTTGACATAACCGCCATGATCTGCACCCAGCACATCAATCAATTCATCGAATCCACGTTCAATTTTATCATAGTGATAAGCAATGTCGGGGGCAAAATAGGTCCAGCCACCGTCAGATTTTTTCACAGGCCGGTCTACGTCATCGCCATGTGCTGTGGAACGGAACAACGTTTGTTCACGCGGTTCCCATCCCTCACCCAACTTGCCTTTGGGTGGTGGCAACGTGCCAACATAAATCAAACCCTTGGCATCCAGCGCGTCCAGACATGCCTCAATTTTTCCGGTGCCATACAAGGATTTTTCGCTAAAAAACACATCCATTTCAATGCCAAGCAAAGCCATATCGCTGCGGATCAGGTCCATCATCGCGTCTGTGGCAAAATTGCGAATATCCTCCATCCAGACATCTTCGGGCTGGTCGATATAGGCATCGCCAACTTTGGCTTTCAGGGCTTGGCCAACCGGCACCAGATAATCACCGGGGTAAACACCTTCGGGGAAAGAAACGGCTTGGCCATGGGCCTCCAGATAACGCAAATAGACCGAGCGCGCCAAGGTGTCGATCTGGCTGCCGCCATCATTAATCACATATTCGCGGGTAACCTGATAGCCGGAAAAATCCAGCAAGGAGGCCAGCGCATCACCAAATACCGCGCCGCGCGTATGGCCAATATGCAGCGGGCCGGTCGGGTTGGCAGAAATAAATTCGACATTGACCTTACGGCCCTGCCCGATGTTTGAACGACCAAAATCAGTGCCCGCCTTCAAGATTTGCGGAATCAGCCTTTGAAAAATGGTCGGATCAAGCCGCAGGTTCAAAAACCCCGGGCCAGCCACATCTGCGGTATCAATGCGCGGGTCAACCGCCAGCTTTCCAGCCAAAATCTGGGCAATGTCACGGGGTTTCATTTTGGCAGGTTTGGCCAAAACCATGGCGGCATTGGTGGCCATATCCCCATGAAGCGCATCGCGCGGCGGTTCAACGGAAACATTTGCAAAATCCAGATCATCAGGCAAGCTGCCCTGCGCCACCATTTCATTCAACGCAGACAGAACAAGGGTTTTGATTTCGGCAAAGAGGTTCATTTTGGTATCCGTTTAAGTTTCAGGGCGGCATAGCATAGAGGCTTGGCAATGGCCACGCGGTCAGGTGCAAATATTGCGGTGTTCTTGCAGGGCAAACCGGTCAGTCATGCCAGCGATATAATCGGAAATGGCGCGGGCCTGTGCCTGTTCATCTGTGCCTGTGCGCCATTCAGGTGGCAAGTTTTCGGGGTTGGAAAGATAGGATTGGAATAATTCGCGAACCACCTGCGCGGTTTCGACCCGCATCTTTTTGACAGTTTCATGGCGATACATATGGCTAAACAAAAATGCGCGAATTTCTTTAAGGTCCGCCCAAAGCGACGCTGAAAACTGCGCCACCGGTGCATCGAGATCTCGAACATGCTGTGCGGTTTCGGGCGCTGCATTTTTAAGCCTTTTTGTGCTTTCTTGCAGCACATCCTCGACCATAACCCCAAAGATACGGCGCAGGGCTTCGTGCCTTCGCCGGCTTTGGTCAAGGTTGGGGTGCTTTGAATCTACTTCATGAAAACAATCGCTTACAATCGGAATCTCCATCAAATCCTCAATTAGAAACAGCCCTGCACGCAAGCCATCATCAAGATCATGATTGTTATAAGCAATGTCATCCGCTAAAGCTGCTACCTGCGCTTCGGCACTGGCAAAGCTTGACAATTCCAGATCATGGCGCGCATCATAATCAGCCAATGCATAAGGCAATTTACCCAATACTGGGCCGTTATGCTTGGCAATGCCCTCCAATGTTTCCCATGTCAGGTTCAACCCGTCAAACAAGGCATAATGCCGTTCCAGATCTGTGACAATTCGAATGGCCTGTGCGTTATGATCAAAGCCACCATATGGCTGCATACAAGCATGCAACGCTTCTTCTCCGGTGTGGCCAAAAGGGGTATGGCCAAGATCATGGGCCAGCGCCACGGCCTCGGTCAGTTCCGAGTTCAGGCCCAGAACACCTGAAATGGTTCGGGCCACTTGTGCCACCTCAATGGAATGGGTCAGCCGGGTGCGGAAATGATCGCCCTCGTGTTCGACAAAAACTTGGGTTTTGTGTTTCAGACGCCGAAATGCGGTGCAATGGATGATCCTGTCGCGGTCTCGCTGAAAGGCAGAGCGGTGGGCGCTGCCGGATTCTTCAACCAACCTACCCCGCGTCTGGGCTGGGTTCGAGGCGTATTTCTGTTTCATTTTTGCTCCGCACTTGTCACGGGGCTATTGCCCGCTTACATTCGCTATAACAAATGTAACATGGAAAAGGCTAAATAATGCAGCTTTCTTTGCCCCCAAAAGTCACAAACCGTGCCTTTGAACGCTTAAGCGAAATCAACAACGGCGTCGCTACACCGCAGGCTCTTCGAGTCGCGGTGGAGGGCGGCGGCTGTTCAGGCTTTCAATATGAAATTAAGCTGGATGAAGCAGCTTCTGACGACCTGATTCTTGAAATGAACGGTGAAAAAGTTCTGATTGATCCGGTGTCATTGCCATTTTTGGCGGATGCCACCATTGATTTCACTGATGAGCTGATCGGCGCAAGATTTGTGATCAATAACCCTAACGCCACCAGCAGCTGCGGCTGCGGCACTTCTTTTTCGATGTGATTAGTTGGCACGGCCAGCGTCTATTAAAAGCTGTAAATTTTCTGCAGCCAAAGCACTGCCTGATTCAGCACCGAGGCGATAAAAATATGCAGCCTGTTTGTAATTCTGGCCAATACCGTATCCGTTTTCATACATATAACCCAGATTGGTAAGCCCGTCAGGGTGGTTTTGCTGTGCAGAAAGCTGAAACCACCGAAAAGCATCGTCATTATTTTGGGCTGTGCCCCGCCCGGCCAGATAAAGCAGCCCGACATTGGATTGCCCCAAGCCGTCACCATTTTGTGCAGCAGTCAGATACCAGAAAAATGCGTCTGCATCGCTTTGCTGAACGCCGCGACCTGTGTCATACATGTAACCGATATTAGTCTGCGCCAAAGCAAACCCTAAATCAGCGGCGCGCTGATACCATTGCGCCGCCAGTTGATCATTGACGTTTACGCCCTGTCCAGTGTCATACATATACCCAAGATTGGTCATGCCATCAGCCCGACCTTGATCGGCTGACCGCTGAAATAAATCAAACGCCAAAGGCAGATTTTGCAAAACACCATTGCCATTCAGATACAAAAGACCAAGATTGCTTTGGCTTTGTGCATGACCTTGATCAACAGCGCGTTGATACCAGTAAGCCGCCTGAGCCATATCTATGCCAACGGCCGTTCCGGTCTCATACATAAACCCGAGATTTGACTGACCTGTTGCGTTACCATTTTCTGCGGATAGTTGATAAAGCTGAAAGGCGCGATCAATATCCTGTTGCACCCCAAAACCGTTTTCATACATGAAACCCAGATTGACTTGCGCAGCAGTGTTGCCCTGATCTGCCGCACGCTGATACCAGAAAGCGGATTGCTCATAATTACGCTGAATACTTTCGCCATTATAATAAAGTTCGGCCAATCGAAATTCTGAAGCAACATCGCCAGACTTGGCCGCTGCCTGAATTTGCTGGAATTCCTGATCAGGTGTTTGTGCAACAACAGGCAAAGCCAAAAAGCCGACCAAGCTCAAAATTGTGAAAATTCTAACGTGAAATGACATTGTCATAAAAAACCCCGATAAAAGCCTAAACGTAAATTCTATCGAAAAACCGTCATGTTTCAATAACTTATTAGCAACCTTTTATACTTTGGATGAAAAATTCACAGGAAACCTTGCGCGATAGTCTTGCTCAATCTCAATTGGAAACTGCTTTGGGTCCAGCATTTGATAACCAAAGCGTTCGGCAATTTGCCAATTAGTATGCTGATTGATCAAAGCAACAGATTGGCGCGTCAGGCGCAGCCGCCATTTTTCCTGACGGTAATAATCTGCCAAACCTGTTGCGCTATGGTTTTCGTTTTTGACCGACAACGGAATGGCCACCAAGCCATTGGTTTCAAATCCAAAGGACCCAAGCGCGGCCGCCAACGACTCAACAGGTTTCTGAACAAAATCTTCGAACCTGATTTGATAATACGGAATATCGCAGCAATCCTGAAATTCTCCATAAGCCCGAAGCTTTTCATTCCACAATCCCATCGGCGAATTTAGCACTGGCGCAACACGATCTTTGGCCATTGTCATCCATGGAAAATCGACAAACTGTTCCAAATTTTTGCATGAAATACCTTTGGCATGGTGCGGGCGTTTATAAAGCGAAATCAACCAGCTATAAGGATTTCTTATAGTGAATATAACGCTGGCATTTACCTTGGCAAAACTTTCATCAAAATAGGGGGCGGCGTGTTTCCACGCTGCAACCCCACCAATTCTGCTAGTATTGTCAAAATTAAGGGCATCGAGATATTCATCCAGCCACTTACCGCGAAACCTGTCTTTGATACGGTTCCGTAAAGCCATAGTCGGTGACGGCTTTTTTAATTCCGGAATCGCGGTTTTCAGGTTTGGCATGTCGCGTATCATACGTAACATGGCACGGGTTCCGGTGCTTCTTTCACCAAAAACCTTAATCGTATGTTGTTTCAAAATCGAAGTCCCAATTCTGCCTCTTGCCTATCACAGCCTAGCGCATATACCTTTGGCACAGCAACATCGGGGAAGCACATGAAAATCGCAAGTTTCAACATTAACGGTATCAAAGCCCGCTTACCACGTTTGCTGGAATGGCTGGATGAAAGTAAAGTTGATGTGGCGTTGTTGCAGGAAATCAAGTCTATCGACGCCAATTTCCCGCGCGAAGAAATTGAAAATCTAGGCTATAATATTGCCACCCATGGTCAGAAAAGCTTTAACGGCGTGGCAATCCTTTCCAAATATCCGATTGAGGATCTGGTTTGCGGTCTGCCCGGTGATGCGGATGATGAACAGGCCCGATGGATTGAGGCCAGAATTAACAATGTTCTGATATGCGGATTGTATCTGCCCAATGGCAATCCGGTTCCCGGCCCGAAATTTGACTATAAACTGGCATGGATGGAACGTATGTATGCGCGTGCTACGGGTATTATAGAGTCTGAAGAAACCACGCTAATGGCAGGAGATTACAACATAATCCCCCAACCCGAAGATTGCCATGACCCTGATCTTTGGTGGGGAGATGCCCTGTATCGCCCCGAGAGCCTATCGGCCTATCGCAAAATCCTGAACCTTGGTTTTACCGAGGCTTTTCGTGCGCTGCACCCCGCGCCGATGAATTATACGTTTTGGGATTTTCAGGCAGGCGCGTGGAACCGCAATAACGGGATTCGTATTGACCATTTTTTGCTTAGCCCGCAGGCCGCAGACCGATTGACTGCTTGTGAGGTTGATCGCCATATGCGTGGCCGTGAACGGCCCGGTGACCATGTGCCGATCTGGGTGGAGTTGGACATTTAAGGCCGATTATTGCGCTTTGGTTACGTCATGTTTGTAAAGCCAGTCATACTTGGCCATTAACTTGTCTGACGAGGAATGGCGCAAAATAGCATGGGCCAGCCCGCGAAACCCGGGCATGCGCAAATGATATCCCCATGCGTTACGTTTTGCAGCTTTTTGCACCCGCGTCGTGCGGGCTTTGCGTCGGTTTTCGTATTGCCGCAACCCTGTTGCAATGTCGCTGGATTTTTCAAGCGCGTCCGCCAAAACCCACGCGTCTTCCAGCCCCATGGTGGCGCCTTGCGCCAAAAAAGGTAACATTGGATGGCAAGAATCTCCCAAAAGCGCGACTTGGCCAATGCTCCAGCAATCAAGCGCGGGATGGTCAAACAGGCCCCATAGAAAGGTGTGATCGACCTGCCCAAGCAGTTGTTCCACAGGGTCACACCAGCCGGAAAAAGCGCGGCGTAGGTTTTCGGAGGTGTCCGGAATATTCCAACCCTCATCAGCCCAGTCTTTGCGTTCTTCAACAGCGACAAAATTAATCACACTGCCACCGCGCAGTGGATATGTAACAAAATGGCGACCTTTGCCCATAAAAATCTGCGTTTCGTTGGCAAACAGACCATTCGGCACCTTGTCTGCCTGCACCAAGCCACGCCATGCCACTTGTCCGGTAAATTCTGCTGAATGACCCTGAAAAAACGCCGAACGGGTGGTTGATCGCAGGCCGTCCGCGCCAATTACGCAGTCCGCAAGAACGCTTTCCTGACGCGCAAATTCAATTGACACGCCTGCGCCGTTTTGCAGGACATTGGTCACTTTGTGATCAAATCGAAATTTAACACCGGCTTTTTGGGCTGCATTGCTCAGAACCGCCAACAAATCAGCGCGGTGGAATTGCCAATAAGGGTTTTCAGCAGCATTTTCATTTAACAAAAGCCGCGTGACTTTTGCGCCCTTATAATCACGCAAAACAATCGCTTCAGGGATATTCGCCAGTGCGGCCGCTTTGTCTTTCAGGCCAAGCGCTTGTAGAACAGCAACGCCATTTGGGCTGATTTGCAACCCTGCCCCGACCTCAATTAAGGCATTTGCCTGTTCAAAAACCGTGACATTGGCACCTTTGCGCGATAATGCAACCGCTGCTGCCAACCCACCAATCCCCGCCCCGATGACCGAGAATTCTGTGCCGTTCATTTCCATGTTTTGCCCCTTATTTGGCCCGAAACCCTAATTCTGCAAGGATCTTAACGCTGTTTTCCCCGTCAAAGGCGATATTTGAGTTAATTTCTGGTGCAGTTAACCAAATCTTGGTGCCAGAGCCGGATGCACAAGGCCATCATGTTTTTGCAAGGCTTTGCGGGCTGCCATATGCGGATGTTCTGCGGCTTCTTGATAAGTTAGAACCGGCGTTACGCAAGCATCGGTTTGATCAAAAATCCCTGTCCAATGTGCCATTGTTTTTGAACCAAATTTTGATGCAATTTTACTATCTGTCCGTGATATAGATCAAGCTGGTGTTGCGAGCCAAAGTTTTCTGTTGAAATATCCGGTATTTTTACGCTGGTTTGAACGGTTGGCTTTAAGTGTCGCGATGGACTTTTTCTTTGCGCTCATGGCGTTCTTGGGCCTCAAGGCTAAGGGTGGCGATCGGGCGCGCGTCAAGACGTTTTAGGGAAATAGGCTCACCGCTGTCTTCGCAATATCCGTAAGAACCATCCTCAATCCGACGCAATGCCGAATCGATTTTTGCCACCACTTTGCGTTCACGGTCGCGCGTGCGCAATTCAAGCGCGCGGTCGGTTTCCTCAGATGCGCGATCAGCAACATCGGGAATGTTGCGCGTGCCTTCCTGCATTTGCTCAATCGTATCGCGGCTGTCTTTCAGAATGCCGTTTTTCCAGCCTTGCAATTTGGCGCGAAAATATTCCAACTGGTTGGTATTCATAAAGTCTTCGTCTTCGGCTGGCTTGTAATCGGTATTAAGGATTGTTTCGGCTTTCATAAGATACCCCAATTAGTCCTGCCGTGTGGCCCTCCCCAAGGTTGGGGCGCGCTGAATATTGCACGGTTTTATCTCGATCTCGGGGGTGGAATAACTGCTTATTTCGGGAATGTCACTAGCTAGTGCGACAAACTTGCATCAATTTTTCTTGCTGTTAATCTGCGCGCTGATTCCAAAGAAAACAGTCAGGATTATCCATGCGTTTTGAAGGCACCAAAAACTATGTTGCAACGGATGATTTGACGGTGGCTGTCAATGCCGCAATCACGTTGGAACGGCCGCTGTTGGTCAAAGGTGAACCCGGAACTGGCAAAACTGAGCTAGCGCGCCAAATCGCTGATGCGTTGGGCCTGACCATGATCGAGTGGAACATAAAATCAACCACCAAAGCCCAGCAAGGCCTTTATGAATATGACGCAGTCAGCCGTTTGCGCGATAGCCAGCTTGGCGATGCGCGGGTGCATGATGTCAAAAACTATATCAAGCCGGGCAAATTATGGCAGGCGTTTGATGCTGATGAACGCATGTTGCTGCTGATTGATGAGATCGACAAAGCTGACATCGAATTTCCCAATGACCTGCTGCAAGAGCTGGATAAGATGGAGTTTTACGTCTATGAAACCGGCGAGATCATCCGCGCCAAGCAGCGTCCGATTGTGATTATTACCTCGAATAACGAAAAAGAATTGCCGGATGCATTTTTGCGCCGCTGCTTTTTCCATTATATCCGGTTTCCCGATGCTGACACCATGCAAGCCATCATCGACGTGCATTTCCCCGGGATCAAAAAAACATTGGTAGAAGCCGCACTAACCCAGTTTTATGAACTGCGCGAAACGCCGGGGCTAAAGAAAAAGCCATCAACCAGCGAGGTGCTGGATTGGTTAAAGCTGCTGCTGGCTGAAGATCTGGATGCAAGCGATTTGCGCCGTGATGGCACCGATGCGCTGCCAAAGCTCCATGGTGCTTTGCTGAAAAATGAACAGGATGTGCATCTGTTTGAACGGCTGGCCTTTATTGCGCGTGGCCAACGCTAAATGTTCGAAACCCTCGCCAATCCAGTATTGCCGATTTTTATGGCTTTGGTGGTCGGGTATTTATTAAATAAACTTGGCGTTCTAAGCACAGGCGACGCGGTCTCTATCAACAAAATTGCGTTTTACATGGCGGTTCCGGCGCTGATTGTCTCGGTGCTTGGGTCAGCGCCCATATCGAATTTTGAGTGGCCAGCGATTTTGGTCAATTTACTGGTGCAGCTTGTGATCTATGCTGTGGTTTTTATGCTGATGTTTTATGGTTTTAAACGCGAAATCAGAGAATCGGTTTTGCTGGGTCTTTGCGCCGTCATCGTCAATCATATCTTCTTTGTATTGCCCATCGCCGAGCGGATTTACGGTGCAAATGCCGGTGCCCCGATGGCCGGTATTGTCATGTTTGATGCGGGCGTGATTATTCCCGCAAGCGTATTTATTGTTGCACTGCTAAGCGCAGGACGGCAAAGTTTTGCAAAAATGTCAGGGATGATATTCAAAAACCCGTTTTTTTACGCGCCTCCCGTCGGTATTGTTCTGGGAATACTGGGTGACAGCGCACCAGCAGGTATCATGACATTTGCACAATTCGCTGGCGCAGCGGCGGCGCCGGTATTGCTTTTTGCCTTGGGCATAACACTTGCAAGTTCTTCATTGCTAAAAATCGGAGCCGCGGTTTGGGTGGTTATCGGCACAAAATTGCTGGTCATTCCGATACTGGTCTGGATGGGGCTTGGCATGTTTGTTGTCTCAGAATTCACCAGCAATATCACTTTGATTGTGGCGGCAGGGCCTTGCGGGGCCATGCCTTTTGTGATTGCCACCCAATATGGTGTTAAAACTGACACCATTGCAAAAGCTGTGTTAATCTCTACGCTTCTTTCAATCATTTCGCTTTCGGTATTAACTGCATGACCCTTATTATCCGCCCGCTCAAACAAAACGACGAACCGCAATGGCGGGTGCTTTGGAAAAGGTATCTGGATTATTATGAAACAAGCCTGCCGTCAGAAATTTATGATGCCGCAATAAGTCGGATGCTGTCAGACAAACATCCAGATTATCATGGATTGGTGGCTGAAGTTGACGGCAAACTGGCGGGGTTAACCCATTATATATATCATACCCATGGCTGGCAGCTTGAAAATGCCTGTTACCTTCAAGACCTATACACAGACCCAGAACTACGCGGAACCGGCATAGGTCGCGCCCTGATCAACGGCGTTTACAGCGCCGCAGATAAGGTTGGCTGCCCCAAGGTTTATTGGCTGACCCAAGATTTCAACAAAGCCGGCAGGCGGCTCTATGATCGCATCGGCACCTTGACTCCATTTATAAAATATAGCCGCTAGAATGTTGAAAAAGCTCACTTTGTTATTACTTCTTGCTGGCTGTGTTGCCCCTTCGGGCGGTTCTGTTCCAGCCAGCAACGGCGTGCCAAGATCAAATTTGGTCTTGAGCAACGAATTCATAGATTTGACTTTTCAAACCGAAACCGGTCGTTCGGTGCAGGGGCTTTTGAAATATGAAGGCCCAATTCGCGTGTCGCTTAGCCCTGCTCTAACGCAATACCGTGGTGATCTGGATCAAGTGTTGCAAAAAATCCGGCTTGGCGCAAATATTGATATCGCAGCTGGCAACGACAATGCCCAAATTCATGTGCAGCAAATTCCGGCGGCGGTGATGGAGCGGAATTTCCCTAACGCAGCTTGCGTTGTTGCGTCGGGTGTCAACAGTTGGGCCGCGTTTCGCCGTGGCCAGAGCCAAAGCTGGTCCAGCCAGCAAAACCTACAAAAAGCAGCCATTTTTATTCCTGATGACGCGCCGCCATACATAGTTCGCGCCTGTTTGAACGAAGAAATTGGTCAGGCGCTTGGGCCTGTCAATGACCTTTACTATGTTGCTGATTCAATTTTTAATGATGATAACGTGCATAATCGGCTAACCGATTTTGATATTTTGATGTTGCGCGTTTTGTATAATGATCGCCTTGAGGTCGGCATGAACAAAACCCAAGCCTCTGCGATTGCCGCCTCCATTCTGAACGATATAAACCCCGCTGGTAACCGGTCCGGAACGGTTTTGCGGCCGAACCCCCAATGGAAACGCCTGATGGAAACTGCCTTGATTGGCGGTAACCCGCGCGGCACCCGCGTTTTGGCTGCGCAACAGGCCATTCAAGTGGCCCGAAGCATGGGAGACCACCGGTTGATCCATTCTTTGCTGGTTTATGGTCGTCTTAATTTACGCGGCGCACCGCAACTGGCTGCGCCTGCTTTTCAAGAAGCTTATTCACTTTCGTTGGCGCAGCTTGGCGTTGACAATCTGCGCACGGCTGTGGCTGCCATGCATATTGCAGCGGTTGCCTTGGCGGCCCAGCGATTTGACGATGTTATTCGACTGACCACGCCCGCATTGGCGGTTGCGCGCAGACATCAGGACGCGGTGTTGGTTGCGGGAATTCAAGGCATCCGCGCGCTGGCTTTTGCCAATCTTGGGCGTGACGCAGAATCAACTCGGGCGCGGCTCGACAGTTTGGCGCAGGCAAGGTATGCGTTTGGAGAAGATGCTGAGCGCATTGCAGCAGCACAGGCACAAATCGCCGGATTGGTTCCGGCCGGACAATAAAGGGCATATAATGATCTATCCGGTGATGTTTCTTCTGGGCGGAATATTTGGTTGGGTGCGCGCGGCAAAGCGCGGCGGCCAAACGGCCGACAAGCTTCAATACGGGTTTATATTTGGCATCATATTTTCCATCGCTGCTTTGTTCATTGCCATTCTTGCGAGCAAACTCGGGCTCGTCTAAAAAATGTTCCTGCGTTTCTTTACTAATTTACGAGACGCCAAAATCCCCGTTAGCCTGCGCGAGTTCCTCAGCTTTCTGGAAGCCATGCAAAAAGCATTGGTGATGTATGACGTTGAGGGGTTTTATTACCTTGCCCGTATCACCATGGTTAAAGATGAGCGCCATCTGGACCGGTTCGATCAAGTATTTTCCGCCACCTTTAAGGGGCTGGAAACCCTATCATTGGCTGATATTATTGAACAGGTGGACATCCCCGAAGAATGGCTGCGAAAACTGGCTGAAAACCAGTTAAGCGCCGAGGAGCGCGAAAAAATCGAAAGCCTTGGCGGGTTTGAAAAGCTGATGGAAATCTTGAAAGAACGCTTGCGCGAGCAGGAAAAACGTCATCAGGGCGGTTCAAAATGGATCGGCACTGCGGGCACTTCGCCATTTGGCGCCTATGGCTATAACCCCGAAGGGGTGCGTATTGGCCAAGATAAATCCCGCCATCAAAGGGCGGTCAAGGTCTGGGATAAACGCGAATTTCGCAACCTTGACGGCAGTGTGGAGCTTGGCACTCGTAACATCAAAATGGCCCTGAAACGCCTGCGCCGTTGGGCGCGATCAGGGGCGGAGGACGAGTTGGATCTGGACGGCACCATCCAGATGACTGCCGAACACGGCTATCTGGATGTGCAACTACGGCCAGAACGGCGCAACGCCATCAAAGTGCTGTTGTTTCTGGACGTGGGCGGGTCCATGGACCCCCATATCAAACTGGTCGAAGAACTGTTTTCAGCAGCGCGCAGCGAATTCAAGCATCTGGAATATTACTATTTTCACAATTGTCTTTATGAAGGCGTGTGGCGTGATAACGCACGGCGCTGGGGTCAACAGGTCCCGACATGGGAGGTGCTGAATACCTATGGCGCTGATTACAAATGTATTTTTGTTGGCGATGCGGCGATGTCACCTTATGAAATTGCCTATGTTGGCGGGGCAAATGAACATTACAACCAAGAAACCGGAGAAGTCTGGCTGCAACGCGCCCGTGAAAAATGGCCTGATCATATCTGGATAAACCCGGTGCCAAGGGACCAGTGGCAATATACCCATTCCACCAACATGATTAGCCAGATTTTTGAAAACCGTATGCATCCGATGACCCTGAAAGGCATCGATAGCGCCATGAAGGAACTGGTGCGATGAGCAGCACCCCGATTGTCCATGTTGATTTACCCAGCTTTTGGGCAAACCCCTACCCTGCCTTGCGAGAAATGCGGAAAAATACGCCGATCTGTTTTGTGCCAGAACTTAACCGCACCCTGATCACCAGGCGCGATGATATTGTCAAAGCAGAACCAGACATTGCCAGTTTTTCATCGCTGCAACTCGACGGATTAATGACGCGGCTGATGGGCGAAAACCTGATGCGCAAAGATGGCGCAAGCCATGGCTTGGAACGCAAAGCAATTTTTCCGACATTATCGCCTAAAACCGTGCGCAATGTGTGGACAGCGCAATTCCATGCCGTGGCGGATGCCATTTTGAAAGACATCAAACCTCTGAAAAACGGTGACCTTTTTACCCTTTTTGCCACCCACTTATCTGGCGAGGCCTTGCGCATAATCACCGGAATTAGCGGGTTAAGCTGGCAAGAAATGGACCAGACCTCTCAGGCGATGATTGACGGTATTTCCAACTATGCCGGTGATCCGCTGATCGAGACGGCCTGTAACATCGCCACCAAAAAAATTGATACGGCCATCCAAGCGGCCTCGGCCCGTGAAGCTGATGCGCCGGACCTTTTGAAAATTATGCAGGCGGCGGGCCTGCCCAAACCCAGCATTTACGCCAATATCCGGCTGGCAATCAGCGGTGGGCAAAATGAACCCCGTGATGTGATTGCCGGCATAATCTGGGCTTTGCTGACCCACCCTGCGCAACTGGAAATGGTGCTAAGCGGCCAGATTGGCTGGCAACAAGTATTTGAGGAATATATCAGATGGATGGCCCCGATTGGCATGTCTCCGCGCCGTGTTGCCAAAGGCACAACGCTTTCTGGGATTGACCTCAAAGCCGGTGACGACGTGTTCTTTATGTTTAACTCAGCCAATCATGACGAAGATTATTTTCAAAACCCCGAACAGTTCGACATTACTCGCGACGCAAGCAAACATATCGCCTTTGGCGCAGGGCCGCATTTCTGCGCAGGCGCATGGGCCAGCAAAGCGCTGATCGCCGATGTTGCCTTGCCATTGATTTTTGAGCGACTCAAAGACATAAGATTAACCGGAGACGTGAAAATTGGCGGCTGGGCATTTCGCGGCATATTGAATCTGCCTTGCACATGGGGGGCAAAATGATCAAAAAACTCCGACATCTTTGGCAAGAACACCGTTTACTTTTGCTTGGATTCGTTTTTGTCAGCCTATTTACAGTTATGTTTTTGATCCGCACCATTGTTGATACTGTCTACTTTCAAAATAACAGGGATCGCGAAATCGAACCTTGGATGCCAATTGGGTATATCGCCAAAACCTATGACGTCCCCCCAGAGGTGCTTTTGCAATCTGCCGGTATTTCATTGGATAACGCCATTCGCCTGCGCATCCAGCGCGTTGCTGATGAAACCGGCATTCCTTATGCCCAACTGGTCAGGCAGTTGATGGATGCTATTGACCAGCACCGCGCCATGGCGCCGCAGCCATGACAGATATTTTAATGCAACTAATTACAGATTACGGGCTGATTGTTTTATCTGCCTCAATCGTTCTGGCATGTCTGGCAGTGCCGCTGCCCAGTTCAGTTTTGCTGGTGCTTAGCGGTGCATTTGTTGGGTCTGGTGATTTGGACTTGATAGCTGTTTTGGTGGTCGCCTTTTTATCAGCAGCCATTGGTGACCAATTAGCCTATTTTCTTGGGGCAAGGGGTGGCGATGCATTGGAAGCCCGATTATCGCATTCCCAAAAATATTCAAAATCCATCCGCAGGGCCAAAGCATTTTCGGCAAAATGGGGCGGCATAGGTGTGTTTCTAAGCCGCTGGCTGGTGGCCCCGGTTGGCCCTTGGATCAATTACGCCAGCGGCATTGGTGATTACAGCTGGCGCGGATTTACCTTTTGGGCTTTGTTGGGCGAAATAATCTGGGTAGGGGGTTATCTTAGTCTTGGCCTATTGTTTTCGGCCAACGCCGAGGCGATTGCAGCATTGCTTGCAGACATAAGCTGGTTCTTGCTCGGGGCTTTGGGTATGTTTATTTTAGGAAAAAAATTACTAAAAAACGCACGCAAGGCTGTTAAAAACAAATCTTAAACCCTATTTAGGGGATATGTTGAAATTCACCCCAATTCTGATGGCCGTTATTGTCGGGTTTGTCATGTATCGGTTTTCCGCATGGCGAACAGGGCAAGACCTCAATCGCCGCTCCAGCGTGCTGAATGACCCTGATTTACTGGTTCTAACCAAAAAAATGGCGCAGCAATTAGACCTGCCGCAGCTAAAAACTTTTATATTCGAAGTTGAACCGGTTAATGGCTTGGCAGCGCCCGATGGTCGAATATTCATCACCCGTGGGTTTTTCAAAAAATATCAATCCGGTGAGGTTACCGCCGAAGAAATAGCCAGCGTCATCGCCCATGAACTGGGCCATGTGGCACTGGGCCATTCCAAACGACGCATGATTGATTTTTCGGGGCAAAATGCCATTCGCGTGGCGCTGAGCATGGTTTTGGGGCGGTATATCCCGTTTTTCGGGGTTTATATTGCCAATTTTCTGGTCGGGCTGCTGGCAGCGGGCCTGTCTCGCAAAGATGAATACGAGGCAGATGCTTACGCAGCGGCATTACTGGAAAAATCCGGCATTGGCCTTTACCCACAAATATCCCTGTTTCGAAAGCTGGAAGAATGGACCCCAAAAGGCGGCGGCACTGCCGCTTGGTTAATGAGCCATCCAAAAACCCAAGACCGCATTGATGCAATCAAAAAGCTGGAAATCGCTTGGAAAAGCTGAATGGGTGTTTGGCCAATGGCACTGCCAATTAAGCGTTATTCTTGTTGGTCGGGGCGCAGCGACGCTGCCTCTTGTTCATAGCCTGCTTCGGCCAGAATTCGGCTTAACCGGGAATGGTCAACAGGCCCGTCATTATCAAGAATATGGGACAAAAGCGCTGGCAGTAAGGTCTCGTCCGAAGGGGCTGTGTTGCTGATTTTTTGGGCAAAGGCAGCATGCCAACGGGCCAGATATTGCTGCATCATCCTGTTCTTGGCGGGTAATTCCATCTTTGCTGGCAACGCAAAACCAGACCTTTGCAACAAAGCAGCGAGGCGTTCCAAATCAAGCAAAGTCGGGGTCAGCAGGCCAAAACTGGCGCGCTGCATTTTTTTATAGGCAAAGAAATATTCAGCGAATGTATTTGTGGCCTTGTCTATCATCATATAGGTGGCGTTAAAGGGGCCATCACGCATGACGGTCTTGGTTTTTTTGCCTCTGGTAAACAAAAGCAAATGAAAAGCAGAGCCATTGATCCCAGCAATTTCATCCGCGCCCAGAACAAGTTTTATCTGTTCGCTTAGGGGTAAATTTTCTGGAGAGATAGAAACATACCCCTGACCAACAAACCAGCTTTCAACCATGTCCTGCCCGATAACCGAACGATTTTGCATTCCGGCCCGCGATAAAAATATCTTTTTCGGGCTGTTATCGGAAACCTGATTAGCAAGGGCCTGACGAACACGTTCAAAAGGCAACAGATATTCGCTGGCATAGCTATGATTAAAAATTATCGCAGCCTGAGGCACATAAAGCGTTTCAAAAACCGTGGGAGTGCGGATAAATTCGATTTGATCGCCAATGCCCAGCAGTTCAAAAAACTCTTTTGCAGCAGGCTTGTAATTTACGTCATCAAAAATCTGAAATAGGTATTTTCCGCGAAAATTATTACGGATACCCCACCAAAGACGCGCGGTTGCCTCGACCAAAAAATGACCAAAATGTTGATTCATTAGGCCGCAAAATACGGCTTCGCCGCTGCGGAACTGTGGTGAGACCACTCGCAAAACTTCTGCTGGATATGGGCCGCTTATATGACCTTTGCGCCGTTTTAGAGTTGAGTGAGGGATGAATATTTGATCGGCTGTGTAAGCACCGGCAAAAAATTCGAAATCATGATCAAATGGTGTCTTCTGGGCGGGCATGATCAGCGCGTCAGCAACTTTTTCAACCGCAAGCGGGCTGTCCATTGAAAACTCGCTACGGGCGGCTTCCGAATATTCGGGGTTGGCACCATAAACGGCAATTTTAGAAATTTCTGACAAACTCAAACCCAATTCCATTGGCCTTTTAACAAGTTACCAATGCTGCCGGGCTTTGTCACCCTGCCTAATTAATCATAGATATGCTGGCAAAGACCCTTTTTTGCAGGCGGTCACCAACCATTCAAACATAAATTCCTGAACCGAAGAAAAGCAGATCAAGCCAAAACTGTCCGGTGATTGGCTTGTCATGCAAAATGCCACAGCGACCTGCCCCATGCGCGTGCGTCGAAAATCGCCCAGCGTGAATGCCTCTGGCGACAGGTCAACCGGTGCGCCTTTTGCCAAAACCTCACGCGTGCCGTCACCTTGCAGCAGAAAAACCGCCCGAGCATGGCTGACATCAGCAACCAGAAAAGCACCCGAAAGCGCGCTGTTTAGCTGGGTTGTCATTGTTTCGGGATCATCACAAAACACCATCAGCTCATCTGGTGACATCCAAGCCAGACCCCGTATTAGATCACCGGTAATTTTGCGCTGCGAGGGCAGTGCCATGCCGGTTATTTGCTCAATAGCCGTGACCGTTTTTTCATCAGTCAGATCAGCGCGGATTGTTACCATACCGTTTAAGGTTGGCTGCGAAATGGTAACCTCACCATCAGCAGAAATACGTTTGAATTCAGACATTCTGCCGCGCTCCTTCTTTGTCATAAAAAACAGGGTCAACCACCTTGGCCTGCACTTCCTTGCCATCAATGACAAAATTTAAAATCTGGCCCATGCGCCCTGCCCCGCCCTTGATTAACGCCATTGCAATGGAACGGCCCAAAGTCGGCGAAAAATAGCTGGAGCTGACATGGCCAATAATTTTTCCATCTTCCACTGCATGGCAGCAATCGGGCAACACATAATCGGAATCAAGCGTATAAAGTCCAACCAATTGTTTGCGATTTTGGTCAACCATGTGGCGGCGTTGCTGGGCGCGTTTTCCTAAAAAATCGGTCTTTTTCTTGGAAACGGCCCAACCAAGACCCAGATCTTGGGGGATGACCGTGCCATCGGTTTCATCACCGATCATAACAAAGCCTTTTTCGGCGCGCATCACATGCAGGGCTTCGGTGCCATAGGGGGTGATGTTAAATTCCGCGCCTGCGTCTAGCAGCTTATCCCACAATTCCTGCCCCTGATTGGCAGGCACGGCGATTTCAAAAGACAGCTCACCGGAAAAAGATATGCGAAACAGGCGCGCCCAAATTCCAGCCAACTTACCCTCTGTATAACCCATGAATGGCAGGGCTCCGTCGCTGACATCCAGAGAGCCCAGCTTTTCCAAAACTCTGCGGGCATTGGGGCCAACCACAGCGATTTGGGCAAATTGTTCAGTAACATTGGCAGTATATACCTTCAAGTCCCACCATTCGGTTTGCAGCCATTCTTCCATCCACGCATGCACATTATCTGAGCCGCCAGAAGTGGTATGGCAAAGAAATTCGTCTTTGCCGGTTCGCACCACCACTCCGTCATCAAACAAAAACCCGTTTTCATTACACATCAAGCCATACCGGCAACGGCTTTGTTTCAGGGTGGACATCATATTGGTATAGATCAGGTCAAGAAATTTGCCCGCATCCGGCCCTTTGACCAGAATTTTGCCCAAAGTTGATGCATCCAATAGGCCAAGGCTATTGCGCGTGGCATTGATTTCACGAATGACCGCCTGTGGCGTGGTTTCACCTGAATGGCGATACACATAAGGACGCCGCCAATCAGCCACCGGTTCCCAAACCGCATGATTGGCATCCTGCCAAGCATCTATTGGGGATTTACGGGTGGGTTTGAAAAGCGGGCCACGGGCTTCGCCCGCGATGGAGCCAATGGAAATAGGTGTGTACGGCGGGCGAAATGTGGTGGTGCCAACATCGGGAATATCGGCATTCAGGCTGTCAGCAAGCACTGCCAACCCGTTGATATTACTTAGCTTACCTTGATCAGTTGCCATGCCCAACGTGGTGTATCGTTTGGTATGCTCAACGCTTTCATAACCCTCCTGTGCGGCCAGTTGCACATCCGAAACTTTCACATCATTTTGAAAGTCCAGCCATGTTTTTGATCGCAAACTATAAGAGGCATCACTGGGCATCGACCAGACCGCTAGCATCGGGCTATCACTTTGCGCAGCGGCGGTGGCTGCGACTTTCTCGGAGGGGGTAAACCCCGCCTCGTCAGCCGCCTGACGCCCTGCCTGCACAGCATCTTGAAGGCCTGCGTTATGCCAAAGCGCGCCAGAAGCAGCGCCAGCGGCAATAACAAACCCCTGCCCGTTATGATTGGTTGGCGGGCGGGTTTTATCAGGCACAAACATGGCATTTTCAGTGTCCCAATTCAGTTTACCACCACAATGGGACCATAAATGCACCACAGGAGACCAACCGCCCGACATGGCAACACAATCACAAAGGATTATCTCAGCGGGACTGTTTTCATCGGATTGATCGCAAACGATCACGCCGGTCACCGATTTTTTGCCCAATACCTTTTTAATCGCTTTGCCGTTAAGCACCCGAATGCCAAGCGCGGTTGCCTTTTGGGCCAACGGACCGCCGCCATTTGGCCGCGCATCAAGGATTGCAGCAACCTTTTGGCCCGAATTAAACAAAGTGATGGCGGTGCGATAAGCATCATCATTATTTGTAACAATCACCGTAGATTTGCCAGGTACAACCCCCCAAAGCGACACATAATCGCGCACTGCCGAGGCCAGCATCACACCAGGAATATCATTGCCAGAAAAATTCAAGGTTCGTTCAATGGCACCCGTCGCAGTGACAATCCGTTTGGCGCGAATACGCCAAAGCCGGTGGCGCAGCTGGTTTGAACCCGGCTTGTGATCGCTAACCCGTTCATAACCCAACACATATCCATGATCATAGATACCTGCCCCCATTGTTCGTGTGCGAATGGTAACATTAGCCATATTTTTCAACTGCTTAAGAAGTGGATCAACACCAGCTGCATCGACCAGCGCACGTCCACCCGCATGGGCAGTTTGCTCTAACAAAAGAACTTTTGCACCGGATTCTCCGGCTGCAATTGCGGCTTGCAAACCAGCAGAGCCTCCGCCAATGACCAACACATCAACATAAGCGTAAAAATATTCATACCGGTCTGCGTCAGCCTGTTGGGGCGCGTTGCCAAGCCCCGCCGAATTGCGAATAATCGGCTCAAACACATGTTTCCACGCCCAGCGCGGATACATAAAAGTTTTGTAATAAAATCCCGCTGGCAAGAATTTTGAAAACCGGTTGTTGATCGCCCCGATGTCAAATTCGAGACTTGGCCAGTGATTTTGTGATTTTGCCACTAAACCGTCAAATAATTCAGTGGTCGTGGCGCGCTGGTTTGGCTCAAATGTTGGGCTCTCGCCTATATTCATAAGGGCGTTTGGCTCTTCTGCTCCCGATGAAACCACGCCGCGGGGACGATGGTATTTAAACGAACGCCCGATCAATGTTTGGCCGTTGGCCAGCAACGCTGAGGCCAGTGTATCGCCTTGGAACCCGCTGAGATTTTTCCCATTGAAAGTAAAATTCTTTGGTTTGCTCCGGTCAATCAGGCTACCGGCTTTTTCAATACGGTGGCTCATGATTTGGCTTTCCAGTCGGGGCGTTTTTTACGAACAGCTTTGATAATGGCTTCAGGCGGTTCGATGGACTGCGCACTATAGGTGCCAAAAATTTCCAGCGTCGCGGAACAACGGGCAGCGTGGAACCATTGTCCGCAGCCATAGACATGCCGCCACCGTTCAAAAAGCACGCCGCGCGGGTTTTTCTTGTCAAACAAATAACCCGTAAACTGCTTGTCATCAGAACCATCGGAAAACCGTTTTATATGGGCTTCTCCGCCCCCGTGAAATTCGGTTTCTTCGGCAGCAACACCGCAATTTGGGCAGGTCAGGAATAGCATTTCATCACTCTCATAAAAAATAATTTCGTGGTAAAAGCTGCTTTGGTTTTCGATGCGAAATGCAGCGGGAAACAAGGGTGATTCGGCACAAACACAAGATTAATCTAACCAACATTTGGACATCTTTCGCCTTTTTTTGCCTTATTTTCGGCGGATTTCCGCCATTTTTGACTCAATGGTCCGGTGTGCTGCTGCGGAATATCAGTCCAGAAATTGGGATCAATTGTAGAATTTATTGTGACTCTAGAACGCTTTACGCGATATGAAATCCGGTGCAGATTTGAAATAATACTCAGCATTTGCGCAAAGTTCGTAAAAGTTGCGGCTATTTGTTTGTTTATGCTATTCTTGGAGATATTAAATAGTTTGACAGTTGTAACAAATACAGGAGCAAGACAATGAATGAATTTATTGGTGCTTTGTTGTTCTATTGGACTGGATTTAGCAATATAGCACAATCGCTTATCGCCCAAATGGGCTTTGCAATAACCGGTCGCGAATTGGGCGGTGAACTGGTTCACTGGATATTCTATGGTGCCTTGTTGGCGCTGATGATTTTCTTGATCCGGGCGCGGCAGGCAAAGCTGCGTAACCAGATTGAAACGCGTCAACGCGTCGATTATTGAAATAAGGCGAATTGCGGCTAAACTGTGCATTAATGTGCCACCCCAGCTGCCACGCTTTCGTCAATAAACCGGCCTTCGGCAAACCGGTCAAGGCTAAATGGTTCGGCCAAAGTACCGGGCGAACCATTTGCAACGGTTTCTGCCATTGCCCAGCCAGAGCCGGGAATAGACTTGAAGCCGCCGGTTCCCCAGCCGCAATTTATAAAACATCCCTCCAACGGCGTTTTTCCAATGATCGGGGACCGGTCGCCTGTCATGTCAACAATTCCGCCCCATTGACGTAACATTTTCAGACGTGAAATAATCGGGAATGTTTCGATCAGCGCCCGAACGGTTTCTTCGATATGGTGAAAACTGCCGCGCTGGGTGTAATTATTGTAACCATCCGCGCCACCGCCGATCACCAATTCGCCCTTGTCAGATTGAGACATATAGCCATGCACAGTATTTGCCATCACCACCACATCAAGACAGGGTTTGACCGGCTCGGTGACCATTGCTTGCAAGGAAACCGATTCAATCGGCAACTGAAATCCTGCCATTTCCGCCAACAGGCCGGAATGGCCAGCAACGACTATCGCCAGTTTTTTGCATTTAATCATGCCGCGTGATGTTTGCACGCCACTGACAGCGCCACGCGACTGATCTATGCCGGTGACTTCGGTTTGCTGTATGATATCAACGCCCATATCAGAAGCCGCCCGCGCATACCCCCACGCCACCGCGTCATGCCGTGCCGTGCCGCCACGCGCCTGCCACAATGCGCCAAGCACCGGATAACGCGGGCCGTTGATCTCCATAATAGGAACTTTTTTCTTAACTTGCTGCGGGGTCAGCAATTCGGTTTTAACACCCTGAATAGCATTGGCATGCGCGGTGCGCTTAAAACCACGCAATTCGTGTTCCGTCTGGGCCAGCATCATCACACCCCGAGGGCTGAACATGATGTTGTAATTCAATTCCTGTGACAGGGTTTCATAAAGCCCACGGGCTTTTTCGTAAATTGCAGTGCTTTCGTCTTGCAGGTAATTTGAGCGGATAATCGTGGTATTGCGGCCGGTATTGCCTCCACCCAGCCAGCCTTTTTCGATAACCGCAACATTTGTGACTCCAAAATTCTTGGCCAGATAATAGGCTGTAGCCAGCCCATGACCGCCAGCGCCAACAATCACCACGTCATATTCGGGTTTCGCCACGGCTGAGCGCCAAGCCCTTTCCCAGCCCTTATGATGGCGCCGGGCTTCTTTTGCGATGGCAAAGGCAGAATATCGTTTCATGGGCTCTCTCACGGCTATGTTATGTGTGATAAGACATATTGACTGATATAACAAAGCTTCGATCCGGCGATTCATGCGGATTAAACGACATAAACTTGGCGAAGCCATCTGCATCAAAATCACGCATTGCAGCTTGCGAGCATTACCGCATAATCGACGCGAAAAAACGAGGAATATAAAGACATGATGTTTTGGGTTTTTATGGCGGTTCTTACGCTTCTTTTATTAGCCTGGGTGCTTTTACCGCTGTTGTGGAACAAGGATTCTGGCGGCGAACGGCGCGCCAGCTATGAAATGCAGGTTTTTCGCGATCAGTTGATCGAAGTTGAATCAGACATGAACAAAGGTGTTCTGACCGAAACCGAAGCCCAGCGAAGCCGTGCCGAGATATCGCGGCGATTACTGGCAGCCGCAGAAGTCGAAAAAACTGAAATAGCCACCCAGAATGCCCCGCCATGGATTTCACAAATCGCCAGTGTAGGTATCATCGCTGTTATTGTTGTTGGCAGTTTTGTCACCTATCAATCAATCGGGGCCCCCGGAGCCAGAGATTTCCCCCTGACCACAAATGTTGCTCTGCAAGAACAAATGTTGGCGGATCGCGAAGCGCTGGATGCAAGCCGTCCATCGCAAAGCGAAGCCGAAGCCATAGCCGAGGAACGCCGCAACAGCATGCAGGCCAACGGGTTGCCAAGTATCAATACGGTTAATGACGAGCAAAACGACTTGGTAGACCAGTTAAAAGAAGCATTGGTCAGTCGCCCCGATGATTTGGCTGGCCATCAGATGTTGGCGCGGAACATGGCCAGTTTGCAACGCTTTGTCGAAGCACGACAGGCGCAGGACAGAGTCATCGAAATATTGGGCGAAAACGCCACAGCGGTTGATCAAATTGCCCATGCAGAGATTATGATTAATTCGGCTGGCGGTTATGTTTCGCCCGAAGCATTCAGGGCATTGGAAAAGGCATTGGTTCTGGATGCTTCCAATCCGCGCGGGCGATATTTTGCCGGATATACGGCGAACCAATTCGGGTATCCAGAACAGGCTTATCGATTATGGGCGGGGCTTTTAGAAGAAGGACCGGAAGATGCACCTTGGATCCCGTCTATTCGCGCCCAGATCGGGGCAATTGCCGAAGCTGCCGGTATCACACAACCAACAACTTTGCGCGGCCCAACCGAACAAGACATCGAAGCGGCGGGCGATATGTCGGCTGACGAGCAAACGGAAATGATCCGAAATATGGTGGCCGGACTTGCCAGCCGCCTTGCCAATGAGGGCGGCCCTGCCGAAGAATGGGCAAGATTAATTGGTGCCTACGGCGTCTTGGAAGAACGCGAGCGGGCAGCGGCGATCTGGGCCGAAGCCCAACAGGTATTCGCTGATGACGAAAATCTGGAAACCATCCGCGCTGCTGCGATTTCGGCGGGTGTTGCCTCAGAGACGATATCGGAATGACCACAAGATGATCACCGACGACATTGTCGAATTTTTGGTAGCCACGCCGCCAAAGTCAGCTTTGATTGGGTTTGATCTAGGAACAAAAACGATCGGTTTGGCGGTTTCTGACACTTCGCGCACGGTTGCGACGCCATTCCAAACCCTGCGCCGGACCAAATTTGGCAAAGACGCAGAGGCGTTGGTAAAAATTCTAAATGAGCGTCGTATCGGCGGTATTATTCTTGGCTTACCGATCAATATGGATGGCTCCGAGGGGGCGCGATGTCAATCTACACGGGCTTTCGCACGCAATCTGGCGCCGCTTTGCAATTTACCCATTACTTTTTGGGACGAGCGGCTTTCAACGGTGGCAGCCGAGCGGGCATTGCTGGAGGCAGACACATCCAGAAAACGCCGTGCCGAAGTGATTGACCATGTCGCAGCTTCCTATATTCTGCAAGGCGCGCTTAACCGCATCGAATTTTTGGGAAGAAAGCCGTAAAAATGGATGATGTTTGGAAACGAGAAGAGAGCGACTCACCTTGCGTCAAAATATGCATTATGGATGAGAATGCGGGAATTTGTATTGGTTGTAACCGCACAAGGACTGAAATCGCGCAATGGTCGCGATTAACCCACGAACAGCGCGTAAATATTGTGAATATTTTGCCGGAACGCGCGGGACTTTTACGAAAAAAGCGTCGCGGGGGCCGAAAGGCCAGGCAAAAACAACGTGAGTCATAATAGTCACATTTTGTTAAATAACTTTAATTAGTCTGTAAAAAAATGCCCAAGTGGGATATGGTATCCCTAATTGAAAAGGGACAGCTATGCGCTTTTTAACTTTGATATTGCTTGCCTATGGTGCCGGACTTTTGATCATGCGGGTGCCAATCGATGCCGCAACCACCTTGCCCGGCGGAATTATCTGGCTGGATATTCTGATCTCGATTTTGCTGGCAACTGCTTTTGGGTTGATGCTTGCACAACGATCCCAAAATGGTTCAGGTATTTCAAATGCTGCAGCCGCTGCGACAACGCTGATTACCGGTGTTACCATCCTTGGGGTCATACAATTTGCGTCGCCCAATCGCATCACACCTATTGCAGCGCTCGCCACGATTAATGCCGCAGAAGCTAGACTTGACCGCGCATGGGATGGCCATTTTCGGGCAATCGCCCAGATCGAAGGGGTTGACGTTGGCCTGATGGTGGATACCGGCGCATCAATTGTTTTATTACGATATGACGACGCGGTTCGTATCGGCATTGACCCCAAAATGCTTGATTATTCCGTCCCGCTAACCACCGCTGGCGGGCGGACTTATGTTGCGCCTTACCGGTTTGAAACCATCCAGATTGGCGATGTGATCGTTCGCAATGTTGATGGTGCAATCGCGCAGCGCCGCGCGCTACATTCTTCTTTGCTTGGCATGAGCTATCTAGAACAATTAAGCGAAACTGTTATTCGCCGAGACGAAATGATTTTTCGGCAATAAGCGCTAACCAAACAACGCTATTCGCAACATATTTGCAGCCATGATCGCAATAAAAACTGCAAATATCCGTTTAAGCGGTTTTGGGTCCATGGCGTGGGCCAGACGCACACCAATGGGCGCGGTCAGGACTGTCATTGAAACAATCAAGACAAAAGCCACACCGTTGACCAGCCCGATGGTAAAGGGTGGCTTATTTGTCAATTCAGACCCAGCCAGCAA
The DNA here is from genome assembly GCA_003228875.1 of Rhodobacterales bacterium. Classification (GTDB taxonomy): domain Bacteria; phylum Pseudomonadota; class Alphaproteobacteria; order Rhodobacterales; family Rhodobacteraceae; genus UBA3077. Next base: position 15,398 of record QIGK01000145.1, on the reverse strand, counting down.
AAAAACCACCACCGCAGGCACGGCAATTAAAATGCCAAATCCGGCTGCGGTGGCCACGGCTCGGTGAATTGGTCGGCCATAAAGGGTCATCATTGGCACCCCAAAACTGCCACCGCCAATGCCCATAAGCACTGACAAAAACCCGATTAGCGGGCTTAAGATCACGCGCGATATGCCTTTTGGCATTGTTGTTCCCAGCCGCCAATCAGATTTTCCAAAGGCCATATAAATGCCAACTAGCAAGCCCAAAACGCCAAAAATGACCATCAAGGAATTTGATTTTAACCCGCTGGCAATAACCACCCCGATGATGGCACCAACCGCAATGCCCGGTGCCCATTGGCGCAATATATCCCATTCAACCGCGCCTTTTTTATGGTGACTTAATACGGAGCGCGCCGATGTAAAAACAATCGTTGCCAAAGAAGTTGCGACACAAATCTGCATAAGTTGCGGGCTGTCATAGCCCAAAGACGTAAAAGCGTAATAAAATGCAGGCACCAAAATGATGCCGCCGCCAACCCCTAACAAACCAGCGGCGACACCAGCAAATGCCCCGATCACAAGCATTAAAATCAATAGCGGTAATAATTCCATTACAAACCCTCAAGTGCTTTCAAGATCAATTCCGGCCCCGCGCCCTTAAGATGCGCACCTTCGGAGATTACTCTGCGCCAGTTTCGCGCGCCGGGTCGGCCTGAAAAAGCGCCCAGAATATGGCGCGTTATCTGGTTAAGGCGCACACCTTTGAACATTTCATTTTCGATATAAACCAACATTTTTTGCATGGTTAGCTGGATATCTGAATCGGTCTTGTCTCCAAAAATTCGCCGGTCAGCATTGCACAAAATTTGGGCGGGGTTGTGATACGCAGAGCGCCCGATCATCACACCGTCAACGCCGTTGGCTAAATGGATCTCTGCTTCGTCCAATGACGTGATGCCGCCGTTGATACAAATCTCCAAATCGGGAAAATCCCGCTTCATCTGGTAAACAAGCGGATAATCAAGCGGTGGAACTTCGCGATTTTCCTTGGGGCTTAAGCCTTTCAGCCATGCTTTTCTGGCGTGGATTGTAAAACTGCGCACGCCCGCCAAAGACACCTGCTCCAGAAATGCGGGTAACACTTTTTCGGGTTGCTGATCATCAACGCCAATCCGGCATTTGACTGTAATTTCCGCGTCACCAGATGCCTCGATCATGCTGGCAACACATTGAGCCACCAAATCCGGTTGCTCCATCAACACCGCGCCAAAACTGCCAGATTGCACCCTGTCGGACGGGCAACCAATGTTAAGATTGACCTCACGATAGCCTCGCTTAACGATAGTTTGAGTTGCTTCGGCCAATAATTTTGGATCAGAACCACCAAGTTGCAACGCCACTGGTTGCTCATCAGGATGGAAACCCAATAACCGGTCCTGATCCCCATGGACCACCGCCGCGGCGGTAATCATTTCGGTATAAAGCAGGGTTTTTGCGCTAAGCAACCGATGGAAATACCGGCAATGGCGGTCTGTCCAGTCCATCATTGGTGCCACAGACAAACGGCGGTTTATAGGAATCAAGCTGTCGATCATGCGGCGTTATCGCAATTGACCCGACAACTTGCAATATCGCATGATTTCAGGAACGCTGTATATCTTAGTTTTATAAAAGCCCCAGAAGAACATATTAAAACCAAGCCGGCACAACATTTTGAAAATGACCACAGCCGCCCCAGCATTTTCTTTGACTGCCAATAAAATTACAGCACTAGGGGGGGCGAAGGGCAATTTTAAGTTTACACTGGGCGGTTGCCCCGACCGGGTCGACAGCCAAGATATGGACGTAGACCAGACCCGCCACCCGAAGGGCTTTGTTTGATATGGCCGCATCAGATAGAATCATGGTTCTTGGGTATCACTTTCCGTTTCCCGGGTTGGCCATGTCATTACAGACAGCGATTCTTATCGTTATATTCCAACACGTTAGCAGTGACAGTAAAGTTCATGCCTTGTATGGTAAAACCTGAATACATTACCTACACGCCTGCTTAACTATTGGCGATTTTTTCACGCATCGCGTTACCAAATGCCTCAAATAGGGGGCGGGAAACTTCGTTTTGGCTGGCGTTATATTCAGGATGCCATTGAACAGCCAACGCAAAGCCCGGCGCTTCTTTGACATATATTGCCTCAATCGTGCCATCTTCGGCGCGGCCATCGATGGCAACCCGTTCAGCCGGTTCACATATTCCTTGCCCGTGCAGGGAATTGACGCAGACTTCTACCGAACCAAAAATTTCAGCAAATATGCCGCCATATTCCAGTGAAACCGTGTGTCGATCCTCAAATTTCTGCTCGATTGTGCCTTCGGGTGGCATTCTATGGTTTATCCGGCCCGGAATATCGCGGATTTCAGGATGCAATGTGCCGCCAAAAGCCACGTTAAATTCTTGAAAACCACGGCAAATGCCCAAAATAGGTTTACCCGCATCAACACAATGGCGAATAAGTGGCAAGGTCAGGTTGTCTCTGTCCATATCAAAGGCGCCGTGGGCTTCGGTTGCTTCGTGGCCATAATGGCTGGGATGCACGTTTGGACGCCCGCCGGTAAAAACAAAACCGTCACAAATGGCGCTCAGCTCCTCAACACTGGCCTCAGCAGCCATTGCCGGAATAATCAATGGCACCGCACCTGCAACTTGGCTAACAGCATCAATATTCATAATACCGACCGCCTGAACCGGATAGTCGTCGCCAAGCATTTGGTGGTTGCCGATTATGCCAACAATTGGGCGTCTCATGGTAAAACCTCTGGATTGTTCAGGTCAGGAAATATTACCCGACCAAAAAAGTCAAGTTACACTTTTTGTAATCTCGATTCTGCTCTGAAAAAATGGCTTGAGTCGTTTATTTCGACTTTGACAGGCCGAATATAGCATTAAAAATCTCCAGCCAAAAGGGTTTCATAGGATATCATGGCTTGTCGTCACATTGAAATTGCATACTGTGGCCAAAACAAGTTTCGGAGACAGGCATGCAACAGGCAACCAAGGTTTATCTTTCAGATTACAAGCCCTTTCCTTTTTTGCTGGAAAGCGTCGATATCCGGTTTGTGTTGGATCAGACCGCGACCCGGGTAATAACCAGAATTGCGTTTAAGCCCAATCCGGAATATTCAGATCGACGTTTGGTTTTGGATGGAATGCAGCTTAAATTAATATCTGCCAAAATTAATGGCGTTACGGTGCCCGAATCAAAATTGCATCTGACAGAAAACGGGCTGGAGATTGATGCGCCAACTAGCCCGTTTATCTGGGAATGCGAAACCGAGATTAACCCGAGTGAGAACACCTCATTAGAAGGGTTGTATATTTCTAACGGGCTGTATTGCACCCAATGCGAGGCTGAAGGGTTTCGCAAAATCACGTATTACCCTGATCGCCCCGATGTGATGACCACATTTAAGATACGCATCGAATCTGACCAACCGGTGATGTTGTCAAATGGCAACCCAACCGCCAGCGGGGAGGGCTGGGCGGAATGGCATGACCCTTGGCCCAAACCCAGCTATCTTTTCGCGCTGGTTGCCGGGGCGCTGGTTTCAGTTGACGACAGTTTTACCACAAATTCAGGCCGCAAAGTTGATTTGAAAATCTATGTCCGGTCTGGCGATGAAGGAAAGTGCGCTTACGCGATGGATTCGCTGATCCGCTCAATGGCGTGGGATGAACAAGTTTATGGCCGCGAATATGATCTTGATCTGTTCAACATTGTTGCCGTTGATGACTTTAATATGGGCGCAATGGAGAACAAGGGGTTGAATATTTTCAATTCAGCCTTGGTGTTGGCCAGCCCTGAAACCGCCACCGATAAGAATTTTGGAAATATCGAAAGTGTGATTGCCCATGAGTATTTCCATAACTGGACAGGCAACCGCATTACTTGTCGGGATTGGTTTCAGCTTTGCCTGAAAGAGGGTTTGACGGTTTATCGTGACCAACAATTCACCGGTGACATGCGCGATAAGACTGTTCAGCGCATCGCAGATGCCCAGCTTTTAAGAACCAGACAATTCCGCGAAGATACAGGGCCTTTGGCCCATCCGCCACGACCAAGCGAATATATCGAGATCGACAATTTTTATACCGCCACGGTATATGAAAAAGGCGCTGAAATCGTTGGTATGTTGCATTTACTGGTTGGCGATGCAGCCTATCGCAAATCGTTAGATCTTTATTTTGATCGTCATGATGGGCAGGCTTGCACCATTGATGACTGGATCACGGTGTTTCAGGACATAACCGGCCGCGACCTAAGCCAGTTCAAATTGTGGTACACCAGCGCGGGCACACCGACAATCACGGCGGTTGAGACATGGGAACATGGGGTTTTCAACCTTACTTTAACCCAGTCCACCCCCGCCACACCGGACGAATCTGACAAAGCCCCGCGCCATATTCCGGTGGCAATAGGATTGCTTAACCCCGATGGCCATGAGGCGGTGGCAACAAAGATTCTGGAATTGACTGAACAAAGCCAGACCTTCAGTTTCACTGGTCTTGAACATCGACCTATTGCATCAATTCTGCGCGGTTTTTCTGCGCCGGTAAAACTGGTTCATGACAGTAATAACGCCTTTTTGCTGGCCCATGACACCGATCCGTTTAATAAATGGGAGGCAGGACATAAAACCGCGTTGGGGATTTTGTGTGATCTGGCAACAGGTGGCAAAAATATCAATGCCGGTTTTTTGACAGCCATGCATAATCTGGCCAAAAACCAAACGCTGGCACCAGCTTTTCGGGCATTGGCGCTGACCTTGCCAAGCGAAGAAACCATCAGCGCGGCTGTTTTTGAAAATGGCCATCTGCCGGATCCGGTTCAAATTTTTGCAGCCCGCAAGTCTTTGACCTTGGCACTGGCAACAGAAATGGCTGAAACTTTGCCAACCATGTATCAAGACTTGAAAGTCAAAGGCGCTTATTCGCCAAACGCCGATGCCTCGGGGTTGCGGGCATTGCGTAACAACGTTTTGGTTTTGCTGACAGCGCTTGACCCTGACGCAAAACATGCAAAAACCCAGTTTGTTGAGGCCGATAATATGACAGATCAAATGGCGGCCCTGACATTTTTGGTTGCCGCAGATCGGGCAAAAGACGCTTTGCAAAAATTCTATACCAATTGGCAGCACGAAAAATTGGTTTTGGATAAATGGTTTGCAGTTCAGGCTGCGTCTAGCCCGCCACAAGACGCAGTTAATCGCGTTAAGCGACTAAGCGAGCATCCAGATTTTGACTGGAAAAATCCCAACCGTTTCAGGTCATTGCTGGGTATGTTTGCTGGCGGAAACCTTGCGGGTTTTCACAATCCTAATGGCAAAGGCTATGGCTTACTGGCCGACTGGATTATCAAGCTTGATCCGGTTAATCCGAAATCGGCTGCTGTTATGTCCACCGCTTTTGAAAGCTGGCGGCGCTTTGCTCCGGCGCGCCAAGCGCAGATAAAAACTGAATTGAATCGAATTTTGGATACTAAAGGCTTGTCCAAAAACTGCTCGGAAATCGTCAGCCGCATAATATCTTAAGCTGAGGACAACAGGCGCTGGCCTAGCGGTTATTCGGTTTGACTGGAAACAGTGATCGTAAAAATGACCAAAAATTCCAATCATTGGTGAACGGCCACTTGCCCAAGCTAGCAGGGTTTCGTAAAAGGCGCTGATCTCTTAATCGCGGAACCAGCCATGACCGAATTAGCATTCACCGAACCCAAACCAAAAATCATCGCCGGTGCCACCGGTGATTGGGAGTTGGTAATCGGGCTAGAAGTTCATGCACAGATTTCATCCAATTCCAAATTGTTTTCAGGCGCTTCGACAAAATTTGGTGCCGAACCCAATTCGAATGTGTCGCTGGTTGATGCTGCCATGCCCGGCATGTTGCCTGTCATCAATGAATATTGCGTGGAACAGGCGGTGCGAACCGGTTTGGGGCTGAAGGCCAAAATCAACCTGTTTTCGCGTTTTGATCGCAAGAATTATTTTTACCCCGACCTGCCGCAAGGATACCAGATTTCGCAGCTTTACCATCCCATTGTCGGCGAGGGCGAAGTGCTGGTCGATATGGAGCCGGGCGTGGCGCGCCGGGTGCGCATTGAGCGCATTCATATGGAACAGGATGCGGGCAAATCGGTGCATGACATGGACCCGGAAATGTCTTTTGTGGATTTCAACCGCACCGGCGTAGCCCTGATGGAAATTGTCAGCCGCCCCGATATTCGCGGCCCCAACGAGGCTGCCGAGTTTGTGCGCAAATTGCGCCAAATTCTGCGCTATCTGGGGACCTGTGACGGCAATATGCAAGAAGGCTCTATGCGGGCTGATGTGAATGTTTCGGTTTGCAAAGCCGGAACCTATGAAAAATTTCGCGAGAATGACGATTTTTCAGTTCTAGGCACCCGCTGTGAGATCAAAAACATGAACTCGATGCGATTTATCGTGCAAGCCATTGATTTTGAATCCAAACGTCAGATTGCCATTCTGGAGGATGGCGGAAAAATTGATCAGGAAACACGGCTTTATGATCCGGTAAAGGGCGAAACGCGCTCCATGCGCTCAAAAGAAGAAGCCCATGATTACCGCTATTTCCCCTGCCCTGACCTGTTGCCGTTGGAGATTGAACAGGCTTGGGTTGATGAAATTGGTGCCGGTTTGCCGGAACTTCCCGATGCAAAAAAGGCACGGTTTGTCAGCGAATATGGCATGACAGAATACGACGCCGGCGTGTTAACTGCTGATGTGACCAGCGCCGATTATTTTGAAAAAGTTGCCAAAGGCCGCGATGGTAAAATGGCCGCGAATTGGGTGATCAACGAATTGTTTGGCCGCCTTAATAAAGAAGGTCACACCATTGACGACTCGCCTATTTCAGCCGAACAATTGGCAGGCATCCTTGATTTGATCAAATCTGATACAATTTCCGGTAAAATCGGCAAGGAATTGTTTGAAATTATCTGGAACGATGGCGGCGACCCCGCTGAGATTGTTGAAGCGCGCGGCATGAAACAGGTGACGGATACCGGCGCTATCGAAACGGCAGTGGATGAGATTTTCGCTGCCAACCCCGATAAAGTAGCCGCCGCCAAGGAAAAACCCAATATGGCCGGCTGGTTTGTCGGCCAAGTCATGAAAGCCACCGGCGGCAAAGCCAATCCAAAGGCTGTTAACGAAATTATCCGGGAAAAACTGCAATAGGCGACATTCTTCCGCCACACTTGCCGAGCTATTATTAATAATGGTAAACGATATTTTTTGCCTATGCCGAGAATCTTATTCAAGGAAAAACCATGTTTGAATATCGCCTGCTGCCAACGCCAGCCGCCAGCAAAAAAGCCAAAGGCCTAAAAGCCGTTCCCGAACGGTTTGCCCATGCGTTGACCGAGGCATTAAATACCGAAGCAAAAAACGGCTGGGAATTTGTCGGGCAAGAATCTTTTTCGGTTGACGACAAACAAGGCTTGATGAAAAAACCCATAACCACCGAGCTGACCTATCTGGTTTTCAAACGCAACATTGCAACCGATGCGGTGCCGCTGGACCAAAAGCTCGAAGATATGCGAAACCAACGGGCGCGCACCGTTGTTCAGGCCGTCGCCCCCGCTGCGGCTGTAATGCCGGTTATGGCACCAGAACCGGAACCGGTAATGACTGTAGTATCCGAACCTTTTCCAGAGCCAATGCCGACTTATGTTCCTGAACAATCAAATGATGATCCATTTCCAAAAAAGCCTGAGATTGACACATCCGATTCTTTGCGTTTCCCCGGTCCTGCGCCAGCCCCGACATTGGGAATGACCGACAGTAGCGTACTTGCTGAATTGAACCACGAAAAGCGAACTTTGAATTATGACCATTCCAATACCAATACAGGCGCCTCGGTTGACGCGCCTATTCTAGGCCCCGCAAAACGCAATTGAATTATTTGGTGCCTGTAACCACCATCGTTAAAGCATGAACCTGCTCATCCATTTCGGCTTTTAACAGTTGCATAACGGCCCGTTGCCGGGCAACTCGGGTCATGTCGTTAAAAGCAGCAGCGGTGATCATCACCTAAAATGTGTCTCACCCCCCTCGCGATAATGGCGATGCTTAGTGCGGGCTTCGCTTTCACCTTGAGAAATAAGTTGTAGCCACCCCTGCTATGATCTGATAGGACCTCGCTGTCTAATAATGTATTTATTAAAAGTATTTTCACCTAAACTCCTATTGATATAAAAAGGAAACATCTATGGTTATTCTTGCATACCTAATCACCGCAGCTGTCGGGGCCGCAATCGGCTGGTTCTTAACAACGAAAAAGCCAGATTACGGTCTAGGCTCAACCGGAAATATGGTTGTTGGTGCCGTAGGCGCCCTTGTTCTCGGCCAGATTTTACCAAGGGTTGGCATTTATTTCGGCAGCGGTATTATCGGGGTTGTGCTCAATTCGGTCATTTTTGCTTTGGTCGGTGCTTCTGTCGCACTTTTCATCCTCAAATTCGTTAAGCGTTCTTAATTTTTGACTTATGGTCTCGGGCTTGATTTATTTCGGTGCCCGAGACCACTAGCGCCAATGCATGCACCCGCTCGTCCAGCTCTTGCTTCACAGCGGTCATCACAGCGCGCTGCCGTGCAATGCGGCTCATGTTGTTAAAAACTTCAGCCTTGATACAAACCTTAAAATGGGTCTCACCACCTTCGCGATAGCCACCATGGCCGCGATGGTCTTCGCTTTCGTCAATGATTTCCAGATGGGTTGGCGCAAAAGCCGCAACCAGCTTGGTTTCCATACGTTCTGCATATGTCATTTTCTGAACCTTTTTGTGTTTAAGGGGTTGGCGTTTGCCAGATTGCCCCTATGCTGTGTTCCGCAATTGTCAAAACTGGTAAGAGGATTCTGCTGAATGCGCAAGCGCTCGCCTTTAAATTTTGATATATCGGTTGGCGCCGACAAAAAGCGCCGATCCAAAAAGCGTGGTATGTCGGGGGCGGTGGAAACCTCGTCGCGCGAATGTCAAAAAGAGGGCTGCATGTTGCCCGGCAAATACCGCGCACCAAAATCTGCCGATGATCTGGAAAATTTCATCTGGTTTTGCCTTGATCATATTCGCGAACATAACCGGACGTGGAATTTTTTTGACGGGCAAGTGCATGTAACGCCCGACCAGCAAGACGAATCCGACAAAACTTGGGGTCGCCCAACCAAACCCTTTGGCAAAGAAAAGCCCAAAACCCCAAGTAATCCCGAGGCAGAAGCATGGAAGCGTTTTGGGTTTGACGATCCGCACGAGGTTCTTGGCAGCAACGCAACCATGAACCCTGCCAGCAACCCCAATACCGCCAGTAATGCCCGCCGATTGCCCCCGACCGAGCGCAAAGCGCTGGATATTCTTGGTTCGCCCAACACGATGTCAAAATCCGAATTGCGCAAAGTTTACAAAGCTTTGGTCAAAGACCTGCATCCCGACCTGAATGGCGGGCGGCGCGACGACGAAGAAAAGCTGACCGAAGTGGTCTGGGCATGGGAACAGGTTAAAGTCAGCCGAGTGTTTAGTGACTAAACGCTGGCTTGCACCCGCCCTTTAAATGCTCCACAACTTGCCCGAAATGAATGATAGGAAATTGATAATGTCGCGTGACCAACTCCAACTGCCAACCGAAGATTTCGACATCCGCGCCGCGTTTGGTTTTGAAAGTGATATGCGTGTCAAAGCTTTTCCAAAGGGTATGGATCGGGTGCCGGAAATTGATCCAACTTACAAATTTGACCCGAACACAACCCGCGCCATTCTGGCCGGTTTTGGCTATAATCGCCGGGTGATCATCCAAGGCTATCACGGCACGGGGAAATCCACCCACATTGAACAAGTCGCGGCGCATCTGAACTGGCCCACCGTGCGGGTGAACTTGGACAGCCATATCAGCCGGATTGACCTGATTGGCAAAGACGCCATCAAGCTGCGCGACGGTGTGCAGGTGACCGAATTTCAAGAGGGCATCCTGCCTTGGGCGCTTAGCAACGCTTGCGCGATTGTGTTTGATGAATATGACGCGGGGCGGCCTGATGTTATGTTTGTGATCCAGCGGGTGTTGGAAACCGATGGTAAGCTGACCCTGCTTGATCAAAATAAAATCCTGACCCCGCATCCAAGTTTCCGTTTGTTTGCTACTGCCAATACGGTTGGCCTTGGCGACACAACCGGATTGTATCACGGCGTACAGCAGATCAATCAGGCCCAGATGGACCGCTGGTCGATTGTTTCTACGTTGAATTATCTGTCACACGACGCGGAAACCATGATCGTGCTCGGCAAAGCCCCGCATTACAACACCGACGATGGCCGCAAGATTGTCTCGCAAATGGTGACGGTGGCCGATCTGACCCGCACCGCATTTATGAACGGTGATATTTCCACGGTGATGTCACCGCGCACCTGTATCACATGGGCGCAAAACGCCGAGATTTTCCGCGATGTCGGCTTTGCCTTTCGTCTGACGTTTTTGAATAAATGCGACGAGCTGGAACGCCAAACCGTGGCGGAGTTTTACCAGCGTTGCTTTGACGAGGAACTGCCGGAAAGCGCGGTGAGTGTGAGCCTTGGCTAGCAATAACATAGGGCATCGCGCGAACCTCGGGGTGGGCGAGAAGCGCTCTCCCGTCACGCTGGAAGCGCGCCTCCGGCACGACGGGGGAGGTTCGTGCGCTGCCCGGGCAAGCCGGGCGAGAAAGTTGACATGACCAAACCCAACGACAACCCCGCCGACCCGTTCAAAAAAGCGCTGGCTGAGGCGACCAAAACCCTTGCCAATGACAGCGATTTGAATGTCACCTTTACGGTTGATCCCTCGGGCATCAGCGGCGACACAGTGCGCTTGCCGCAGGTCACACGGCGCATGACCACGCAGGAAATTCTGTTGGCGAGGGGCGCAGCGGATGCTTATGCGATGAAATTACGGTTCCATAATGACGCAACGCATAACAAATATTCGCCACAGGGCGAGATCGCGGTGGGGCTGTATGAGGCCCTTGAAACCGCGCGTTGTGAGGCTTTGGGCGCGCGCGCACTGCCCGGCACTGCAAAAAACATAGACGCCAAAATCAGCGCCGAGGCGCAGAAATCAGGCTTTGGTGCCATCAAAAACGCGGCTGACGCGCCATTGGCGACCGCTGCGGGGTATTTGCTGTGCCATTTGGCAACGGGGCGCGATTTGCCAAGCGATGCACAAAATATTGTGGATTTACGTCGTGATGTTTTGGGAAAAGCCAACGAAACGCTTGGTGAAATTCTTGGCAACCTTGACGATCAAACCGCATTTGCACGACTGTCGCGCCAAATCATCACCGATCTTGGCTATGGCGACCAGCTGGGCGACGACCCCGATCTGGAAGACCCCGATCAAGAAGACGAAGCGGCCGAGGAAGACGGCGACGATAGCGAAGATCAAGAGGGCGGCGACGAGGATGAAAGCTCGGACGATCAAGACCAACCGCCCGAAGATCAAGACGAAAGCATGGATCAACAACAGGCGCAGGCATCGCTTGATGACAGCCCCGATGCAGATATGTCGGACGAAACAGATATGGCAGAGGGCAACCCGCCGGATGACCAGCTGCCTCCGCCGCCCTTTTCGGATGCTGACCCAAATTACACGGTTTTTACGGCTGAACATGATGAGGAAATCAGTGCCACTGAATTGGCTGACCCCGCAGAACTGGAACGCTTGCGCGCTTATCTTGATCAACAGCTTGAACCGCTAAAGGCCGCAGTCGGGCGGCTGGCCAACAAGTTACAACGCCGGTTGCAAGCCCAGCAAAACCGCCATTGGGAGTTCGATCTGGAAGAAGGCATTCTGGATGCCGCAAGGCTGGCCCGTGTGGTCGCCAACCCGACAACGCCATTATCGTTCAAACAGGAATCCGAAACCGAGTTCCGCGACACAGTTGTGACGCTGCTGATTGACAATTCAGGCTCTATGCGTGGGCGGCCCATTTCAATTGCCGCGATCTGCGCAGATGTTCTGGCCCGCACGCTGGAACGCTGTCAGGTTAAGGTCGAAATTCTGGGCTTTACCACCCGGGCATGGAAAGGCGGGCAATCGCGCGAGGCGTGGCTTGCAGCTGAACGCCCTGCTACCCCCGGCCGGTTAAACGACTTACGCCACATCATCTATAAATCAGCCGACACCCCGTGGCGACGGGCGCGGCCCAATCTGGGCTTGATGATGAAAGAAGGCTTGTTAAAGGAAAACATCGACGGCGAGGCGCTAGAATGGGCCTATCGGCGCATGCTGCGGCGCAGCGAGGCACGCAAGATTATGATGGTAATATCGGATGGCGCGCCGGTCGATGACAGCACATTGTCGGTTAACCCTGCTTCATTTCTGGAAAAACACCTGCGCGATGTGATTGATATGGTCGAGAGCCGTAAAATGGTCGAACTGATCGCGATTGGCATTGGCCATGACGTCACAAGGTATTATGAACGTGCCGTGACCATCACCGATGTCGAACAACTGGCGGGCGCTATGACCGAACAGCTCGCGTCGCTTTTTGAGGCTGACGCGCGAAAAAGAAAATTCAGTTTGGCACGTTAGCAATTAATTCGATCAAGACTGGGATGCTGCCAATCTTAAAAAAATGGAAGCATTCCTATGTGCCGGACAATTTGTCTTTGCAACATGTCCGGCCTAGCGTTGGCGCAGGCCTAGCTGCGCTCCGCTTTGGCTTAGCGATCGCGCCGAATTGGGCCGCTATGCTCTTCAGATTCAGAATCAGATGATTTTTCCGCTTTTTTGAGCCTTGGTTTGCGGCGTCTTAACACCCAGAACAGCACTGAAATTGTAAAAAGCACCGGTGCCGCGGGCCATAATAATACCGGCAATATCCCGTATTCCCAAATATTAGGTGATAAATACCGTTCGATTGCTGGTTGCGTGACCTGCAAGCTGCCAAAATGGATCTGAGCCCAGATTTGCCCGATGGGTGCAAAACTGAATTCAGTAGTAAGAAAGCCTTGCGCAGCGCGCCAGTCGAAAAAAGCAGCGGTGCCAGCTGCCACCAGAAAGATAAAAGAAAAAAATCGTGCCATTTGTAGCCTCGTTCAGAATATCTATTTTCATTACCTGTTGTTTTAGGCAAAATAGGACAAAAGTGCAATTGCCCTAACATAAATCTGTTGTGAGAAATCGAAACAATGTTCCAAAACTTCACCGTTACGTCAACGCCTGAAGCCGGCCCGCCGCGTCTTGCTAAGCTGCGGCAAGTATTAAAGGCCCGCGAATTCGACGGTTTTTTGGTGCCTCGCGCCGACGCGCATCAAGGCGAAAACGTAGCGCCTGGTGATGAGCGTCTTGCATGGCTGACAGGGTTTACCGGTTCTGCGGGCAGTTGTGCCGCCTTATTGGAAAAGGCGGGTATTTTTATTGACGGCCGTTATCGCATACAGGTCAAAACTCAGATTGATCTAACGGCCTTCAGCCCCGTTCACTGGCCCGAAACCAAAGTGGCGGATTGGCTGGTTAGCAACCTGCCAGATGGCGGGGTAATTGCTTTTGACCCGATGCTCCATAGTTATGATGAGATTAACACCCTGTCAAAAACGCTGGAACCGGCAGGTATTACCCTTAAGCGTTCTGAAAACCTGATTGACCAGATATGGCTGGATCAGCCCACAGCACCACAAGCTAAGATCACCCCCTATCCTATTGAGTTTTCTGGCCTTTCCAGCAGTAATAAACGCGCAGATATTGCCAAAATTCTTGGTAAGAATGATCTGGATGCATTTGTTATAACCCTGCCAGAATCCATCGCTTGGCTGCTAAATATTCGCGGCAATGATGTGGCAAACACCCCCGTGGCCCTTTGTTTTGCAATATTAAAGGCAGATGCTTCGCTGGATCTTTTTGTTGATCCTGTCAAGGTTAGTCAGACCTTGATCGATCATCTCGGGCCGGAAATACAGGTCCATAGCAACATCGATCTGGAAGCTTATCTTCACGCTATGGCTGGCAATATCGGGGTTGACCGGCTGACGGCCCCGATCTGGATTTCAGATCAAATTGTCAGTCTGGTTCAATTGGAAGATCACGCCAGATTCAACATGAACAGCACAGGTTCGCAGATTGACAATGCAAAACGGGTTTGGTTTGACGACCCCTGTGCTTTACCAAAAGCTTGCAAAAATCCGACAGAGCTGGCAGGCACGCGTTTTGCACATCTGCGTGATGCAGTTGCGATGGTCGAATTTCTGCACTGGGTAGATGAAACCGTGCCGAATGGCGGTATATCCGAAATTGACGTAGCAAAAAAACTGGAAAATTTCCGCCGAAAAACCAACGCGTTGATGGATATTTCGTTCGAAACCATCAGTGCGACTGGCCCAAACGGCGCGATATGTCATTACCGTGTTGATGAGGACAGCAATCGGACAATTGAAAACCCTGACCTTTTGCTGGTCGATAGTGGCGGTCAATATCTTGATGGAACAACCGATATTACCCGAACTATCCCCATAGGCCAGCCCAGCGATGACATGGTGCGGATGTTTACACTGGTATTAAAAGGCATGATCGCAATTTCAACCTTACGCTGGCCCGAGGGGCGCGCGGGACGCGATATTGATGCTTTTGCCCGCGCAACACTTTGGCAACAGGGTTTTGATTATGATCACGGAACTGGTCACGGCGTCGGGGCTTATCTAGGAGTTCACGAAGGCCCCGCAGGAATTTCCAAGAAAAGCGGCCAACCGCTTTTGCCGGGTATGATCATGTCAAACGAACCGGGTTATTACCGCGAAGGCGAATGGGGCATTCGTATCGAAAACCTGTTGATTGTCTCAAAACCAAACCTCCCCGCGTTGGGAGATCGTGAAATGCTTGGCTTTGAAACCATAACTTGGGTGCCCATCGACCGCCGTCTTATTGATCCAAAACTATTGAATGCTGACGAACTGGTTTGGATCAATACCTATCACAAGCAAGTGCTCAAAAAAATCGGCCCGTTGGTTTCCGGAAAAACGTTGCCTTGGCTAGAAAATGCTTGCCAACCCGTCGCGTTGTAATTCAAGGCCGCACATTTTATCATGGGTTTCATCCAAGTAAGGAACGCGATATGATCGGACTAAACAAGACCACCGTTGAAATGGTTTGATCAAAGTAAAGTTTTTGCAGCGCGGCGCGGTGCTGACTTTGCATCGGGCGAAAGCCAAAAGCGCCGCTTCCTTTAGGAATGCTCCTCGCGGGCGCGTTCGACTAAAACCCTGTTATAGGCTTTCAAAGCATCAATATGGTAAAGTCCGCCCAATAATTGCGGGCCACTCTCGGTGATTTCAACAATCGGAATCATCTCAGAATTGCTTTGATCAAACATCGGGATCGCT
>QIGK01000054.1 GCA_003228875.1 Rhodobacterales bacterium | reverse complement strand
TGAAATCTTCACTGAATCTTGCATTGCCCATGTCGGCCTCCTTGCCTCATTTTTAGGGAAGAAGGTGTCTACAAATCTAGGGGCTATTCAGTAATCAGCATTATTGATTGCCAAAACCCTTTCACATCCTGCAGAGGTTTGTCTGGGAACCTGCCAGGAAAGAGAAAGTCCGAATCCAATTCGACTTCGTGCATTGTCAAAAGTAGCTGAAGGGCAACGCTCGACAGAGGCAGGTGTTCCGTCCACTTTTGTTTGGTATGATGAGACGGTTTGATCGCAAACACCTCGTTCAAAATCAATTTCTGACCACGTTGCTTTGAGCACTTCTCCAATTCTTGACCCAGTTAATAACTGTAGTCGGATGGCGTTGGCGGCCTTCTTGTTTGTGTGTTCATCTGCACATTCCGAAGAATTCAAGCGCGGCGCAGTCCGTATTGCACTCACCTGCGGTCTGACACGACGACAAGCATCATCTGATCCGTTGCCTGGCAGGTGATGTTTACATCATCGAGAAGGTGGGCATCGGCATGTCGATCCTGAACAAGTGGATCAAGATTTATCGCGATACGGATAACACCCGCTATGAAACTTAAAATGGCCGCGTAATTCTACAAGTGGGGTCCATTAAAAATGGGAGGATTACCCTATTTGATGGGTTCACAATAAGAGTTGAAGAACCAAACGAGGAAGTTAAGGTTTCTTTTAGCAATAAACAAAAGGCCAATTTCGAGAGTTTCATTTTGCAGAGAAATCAAAAGCAAGATTTTGATTTATTTCAACCGCTAATTGACAAAATTCAATGATTATCCGAGCTTTAACGACCTATTTCTCGTCATCTTCAATCGGTGGCACCCGCGATACAAAATGGCCTTTGACGCCTTCAGGCCAATTGCGTAGCGGCACCCGTCCGTTTTCCAATTTGGTAAATTCAGCGGCAAAATCCGTAATCGCTGCTGCACTGTCGGCGTTTGGTTTAAACCGATCCATTACATAGGTTACTTTACCTTTGGCCCGAATCGCCACATTGCAGTGGTTATTACAGCCCATCAGGCAGGACTGTCGCCGCACGCGAATGCCGCTGCCCGCCGCTTTTTCCACCAGTTCTGCCAGAATTTCGCCGCCGGTTTGTTCGCCGTGGAGTTTTTCAGCCTTAGAATACCGACATGTGTCGCATACCAAAATAGTCGTCATTATAGTCTCCGTTCAATCCATGCCATTG
This sequence comes from Rhodobacterales bacterium, assembly GCA_003228875.1. Classification (GTDB taxonomy): domain Bacteria; phylum Pseudomonadota; class Alphaproteobacteria; order Rhodobacterales; family Rhodobacteraceae; genus UBA3077. Next base: position 46,818 of record QIGK01000054.1, on the reverse strand, counting down.
CCATCGCAATGTCGCGCGCCATCTCTGCCACAGGCTGGGCAGGGCGTTCAACCATAATCACCTTGATACCCAAACTTTGTGCAGCTTCCAGCTTGGCGATGGTCTGGTTGCCGCCAGCGTTTTTGGTCACCAGATGAGTGATTTTATTTTCACGCAAAAGCTGCGTTTCGCCGGCAAGATCAAAAGGCGGTCTGGCGACGATAATCTTGCCAAACACAGATTTAGGAGGCTGGATAACACGGCTGACAAAATTGATGGTAACGCGATGCGCAAAGCTGCTCATACTTTGCGCTCCAACACTCAAGAACACACGCGCGTTGTCCGGCAGAATATCGGCGGCTTCTTTAAGAGAGTTAACCCGTTGCCAGCCTGCGCCTTGCGGTTCTGGCCATGGCGGGCGGGTTAAGCGCAAATAGGCGATGCTTGTCTGTTTGCAGGCCAACATCGCATTTGCAGGCATATTAGCGGCAAAAGGATGGGTGGCATCAATGACCATTTGGATATTGTTTTGGCTCAGATAGCGCGCCAAGCCAACCACGCCGCCAAACCCGCCCGTTCTGGTTGGATAGACCTTTGGCCGAGGATTTCGGGTGACACCTGCCAATGAATAGATAAATCCAATTCCGTGTCCGACCAGCAACTCCGCCAGTTGATCGGCCTCACCAGTGCCACCAAGGATCAGGACATTCATGCAAAACCCTGCCTTGCAATAATGGCGCCAACGCGATCAACGATGATAATTTCGACGGCAATATCGGTGCCAGCCAGTATTTCCAACGCAGTTTCTTGCGCTTTGAGCGCAATTTTTTCGATCAAAATCGGGCCGGTCAGGCCATATACCTCCAGCGCGGTATTTGCCGATGTAACTGCATCCGCATCAAACCCGAGCGCGTCTGCCAGCTTGCCAAGGGCTGTAAAGTCAACCTGTGACCGCCCCGAATGCAAATCTCGCGCGCCCTGTGCTAGTTTGGTAAATTTGCCAATACCGCCAGCAAGGGTTAGTCGTTTGATTGGGTGGCGTTTAAGGTATTTTAACACGCCGCCAACAAAATCGCCCATATCAAGACAATCTTCTTCGGCCATATCATAAAGGTTTCGCGCGGCCTGTTCTGAGGTTGCGCCGGTTGCCGCAATCACATGCTGTCGCCCTGTTGCCCGGGCAATGTCAATGCCCCGATGAATCGAAGCGATCCACGCTGAGCAAGAAAACGGGCGAACTATTCCCGTGGTGCCTAGAATTGACAGACCGCCAACAATGCCCAAACGCCCGTTCCATGTCTGTTTGGCCAGTTCAACGCCGTTTTTAATGGAAATCTCTACGTCAAAATTGGGGTTTTCGCCCTCCAAAATATCGGTAATGGCTGCGTCAATCATAAGACGAGGCACCGGGTTGATAGCTGGCTCACCAATTACCAGAGGCAAACCGGGTTTGGTGATGGTTCCGACGCCTTCACCGGCAAAAAACCGTATTCCGTTGTTGCCATGGGAAACTTTGGCGCAAATAACAGCGCGATGGGTTACGTCTGGGTCATCCCCTGCATCTTTGACAATACTGGCCTTGGCCCAGCCATCGCCGCGCTCACATTGAAAAACGTCAAATTCCGGCGTTTCACCTTTGGGCAGGGTGATTTGCACAGGGTCAAGAAATTTGCCCGAAATCAAAGCAGAACACGCTGATTTTGCCGCTGCCGCCGCGCAAGCACCGGTTGTCCAGCCGCGCCGCAATTCAGTCATCTGTTGGCCTATACTTCATGCCCTAAGGGTTAAAGCCAGAATATGTGCTTTGCAAGTCTTGGACATGTTAAGCAATGTCAGGCGAGTATCACCTTGACGGCTTTTTCTTTGATAAGCGTGGCAATTGCATGACCTGCGATAAATAAAGCTTCGCCATCTGGCTTTTTGTGATTTGCAGCAATCTTAAGCATACCGTTGCCAGAAAGCTGCTTTTTCATCCCCTTACCTGTTTTTGTTTCAGCGACAACTGCCGTAACCGAAGCTTTTATTATCATTTCATTTTTGACCACAGTTTTGCTGAGCGATGTCAAATTTATATTCAGAGCAAACCCTTTGTCGGTCTCTTTTTTCCAGCCGGAAGGCTTGCTGCTGGTCATTTTTTTATGGCTATCGATGGCTTTTTTAGCTGCTTTTGCCATCGCCTTTTGTAAGTTGGATTTCATACCTTTGTCATATATTTTGGTGATATTTGCAGCTTGAATTGCGACATAAATCTTCTTTTCAGCGGTCATGATAAAACCTTTTGCAATTGTAAAGATCGGCCAAGGCTACATCAATTGCGCCATTTTACCTAATCAGTCTGGCGGGCCTAGCTGTCGCGCTATTTGTGTTCTTCAAGTCGCGGCATTATTTCGACAAAGTTACAGGGACCATGGCGATAGTCTAGTTGTTGCAGCAAAATTTCATCCCAGCCGTCTTTGCAGGCTCCGGGTGAACCGGGCAAAGCAAAAAGATAAGTACCGCCGGCAACACCTGCACAGGCGCGGGACTGGGTGACGGAAGTGCCGATTTTGGGAAAAGAAATCATTGTAAACAATGTGCTGAAAGCATCGATTTCTTTTTCATAAACATCCCGATGGGCTTCGACCGTTATGTCGCGCCCAGTCAGGCCGGTGCCGCCGGTTGAGATCACCACATCAACCCCCTTATCGGCAACCCATGCGCGCAGCTGTTCAGCGACTTGATTGCGTTCATCCCGAATAACTTTCCGGTCTGCCAGTAAATGACCAGCGCTTGTAAGGCGTTTTACAAGCACATCGCCGGACTTATCATCCGCAAGCTTGCGGGTGTCCGAAACGGTTAATACCGCGATACGCACCGGAATGAAGGCTCTGTCAGTCATGGGGGCCAGGTTTCAGGCGGGTATCTAACGCCAATAAATCCGCCCATGCAGCGCGCTTGTTCAACGGATTTCGCAGCAGATTGGCGGGGGAAAACATTGCCAATGTCGAGATACCAGCCAGTTGCCCCCATTGTCCGCGATGATGGGTAATGCTTTTTTCAAACCCAAGCAATATTTTGGCGGGTTGACTGCCCATCACAACAATGAATTCCGGTTTTGCCAGCAAGACGTGCCGGATTAAGAACGGCTTGAGCAGTGCAATTTCATCAGTTGAAAGATCACGGTTTTGCGGGGTTCTCCAGGGTGATATACAGGTCATATAAATTGCGTTTTCGCCGGTTTCTGCCTGTCGTGACAGGCCGATTGCTGTAAACATTTTATCCAGCAGGTTCCCTGCTTTGCCAGCAAAAACTGTGCCGTTGCGATCTTCGTCCGGATCTGGGGTGTCGCCAATTACCATTACTCGTGCAGCAGGGTTTCCATCAGAAAAAACGGTGTTTCTGGCGCCTTTTTTTAAGCTGCAACCGTCAAATTCAACAACGGTTTTCCGTAGCATTTCGATGTCGGTGCATAATGCAGCAAGTTGCTCTGTGTCGGGTAAGGACATGACGGATTTTTTTAGGGCTGATGGAGCAACAGGTTTGTCAGCCTGTTTGACAGTTTCCGGCAGATCGTAACGGTTGATGCCGGTTTCGCTGATGGCCTCGGTTGCGCCCAATTCAACCAGCCAGTCGAGGATTGCCAAATCTCGAAAATAATGATCGCTTTGTGCGGTTTGATCTTGTGCTATTTCCATGGCTGAATATTAACCTGATCACAGGGTTTTGGCCAGCACAAGCTGCCGGAATTTTAATTTTCCGTCACAAAGCTGCGATGCCGGATCAGCAAATAGGCGCCCAGAACAAAGGTCGTAAGGCCAAGGCCAAAAATGAATAAAAGCGAAATATAGCCAGCGTCATAGCTGGGGTAAATTCCGGCACGCATGATGCCAACCACATGCACCAGCGGATTATACCATAAAAGGCTCTGAATTTGGCTAGGCATGCTTTCAAACGTAAAAAACACGCCGGAAATCAGGAAAAGCGGCCGGTTGATGACCCCCCAGATGCGTTGCCAAACCGGAAAAAACGGAAAAAGAACGCAATTCAACGTGCCACTGCCAAGCCCAAGGACACAGGCGGCAGCTAAGCTAAGCAAAAGCGAGCCGTAATCAACGCCGTTTGGCCAGCCGTCAAAATATCCGACACCAGTAAAAACAATGACCGCCACCACCGTCAACGTAATCACAGTTAGAAAAAATCGCGCGAGAACCGCGTCCAGCGGCGTGACCGCAGGAAATTGCATTAACTGCTTGTTAAACAATACAGCCGATGATGTTGCAGTTGTGATTTCTGAATAGAAATAGAAAGGTACAAACCCGGACGCATAAAATAACGCAAAACTACTGCCCACCGGCGGAGACTGGATAAATTGGCTAAAGGCAAGCGACAGCAGGCCAATCATTGCCACTGGTTCCAGCACTGCCCAGATATAGCCGCCCCAAGTGCGCCCAAATCGGGTGTTCATTTCGCGAATAATCAGGGCAATCAAAACCCGCATCGCCTGAAATCGCGGTCGGTGGTTTGGATTGCTTGGCTTTGCCGCAACGGGTGCGGCGCGCGGCTTGGCGAAAAAACGGTTCATTGGGTGTCCAGTTCTGATGCCACCAGCGAAATACCAGAATGGTTAAGAAAGCGTAAATAATCTATGTTAAAGCCCGATGCCAAAATTGCGTTAATGCCGGTTCTGGTCAAAAAAACCAGACCTCGAAAGCGGCATTACCTGATCTTAAGCAGCTTTGTTGTGATGTTTGTGTTGCCCTTTGCCGTGGCAGTGGCCTATTTATTTGGCCTTTCTGCTGATCAATATCATTCGCAAACTGCTTTTTCTGTTCGCTCCAAAGAATTTGCCACCCCGCTTGACGTGTTGGGGGCATTTACGCAAACTGGTAATTCCACCACTGCCGACAGCGAAATTCTCAATGATTATATTCTCAGCCAACCGATGGTTGAAGCATTGGACGCCGAATTTGACCTGCGAACCATGTTTAATCGCCAGCCACAAGATTTTATATTTTCGTTGCGCGACGCCCCCGCGATTGAGGATCTTGTTGATTATTGGCAGCGCATGGTTTCGGTGTCTGTTGACAGCTCAACCGGCGTGATTGAGCTGTCAACAAGGGCGTTTAGCGCCCAAGACAGCCATCTTTTGGCGCAGGCAATTATCGCCAAAAGCGTGGCATTGATTAATGATCTGTCGCGTATCGCCCGCGAAGACGCAACCAAATTTGCCCGCGAAGATCTGGAAACCGCTGAAATCCGTCTAAAAGCCATTCGTCTAAAGGTGCGTAATTTTCGCAACGCCGCGCAAATTATTGACCCACAGGCCGATATTGCCAGCCAGATGGGGGTGCTTTCAGCGCTGGAAAACCAACTGGCGGACGCCTTGGTAGAGCGCGAGGTGCTGTTGACCTATGCCGAACCTGACGATCCGCGCGCCACCCAGCTTAATCGCCGCATTCAGGCGATCCGCAGCCAGATGTGATTGGCGAATATGAAGAATTGCTGGTTGATCTGGAATTTTCGCAAACCGCCTATACGGCGGCCTTGATTGCCGAAGAACAAGCCCGCGCCGAGGCGCGTCGAAAAAGCCGATATCTGGCGATTCATATTCCCCCGACCTTGTCACAAGCGCCGCAATATCCGCAGCGGTTTGTGTTATCTGCGCTGGCGGGGGTGTTTTTGTTTGCGCTTTGGGCGGTTCTGGCATTGATCGGCTATAATATTCGGGATCGGCGTTGATGATCGAATTTCACAATGTTTCCAAGTCTTATCGGTTAAAAGGCAGCACAAAGATTGTTATTGATGATCTGAATTTAAGCCTGAAACGCGGCCAGTCATTAGGGCTTTTGGGGCGAAACGGTTCGGGTAAATCAACTTTGTTAAAGATGATCGGCGGCACATTACACCCTGATCAGGGCGAAATTCATCGCGCGGGCAGCATTTCCTGGCCGCTCGGCTTTTCCGGAGGCTTTCATGCCGCGTTAACCGGCATACAAAACACCCGCTTTATCGCGCGAATTTACGGGGTTGATACTGACGAACTTGTCGATTTTGTCAAAGGTTTTGCCGAACTTGGGGCTTTTTTGGATATGCCTGTGCAAACCTATTCACAAGGCATGAAAGCCCGACTGGCTTTTGGTGTTTCAATGGGCATAAATTTTGATTGCTATCTGGTTGATGAAATCACCGCCGTTGGCGATGCGATTTTCAAACGCAAATGCCTTCAGGTTTTTGAACAACGGCTGGAAAAATCGGACGTTATTATGGTTTCCCACTCGGCTCAGACCATCAAAGATTTCTGCACTGCCGCAGCCGTTCTGGAAGATGGAACATTGCATTATTTTGACGATGTTGATGACGGTTTGGCAGCGTTTAAGCGTTTGATGGCTGCGTGAAAAATGTCTTGCAGACCATGCGGAGACTGTCACCGGTTGTGCAGATTGGTCCATATTTGGTTGGGAAATCTTCGCCAACCGCATCGTTATATTTTGAAAATGCCTGTCAAAACTGGCTGGCGGAAGGTCGGGTTGAAAAAATTGCGCCGACAGTTTTTGCCTCTGAATACACCCAATTGATTTTTAGACATGATGCGGGGGTTCCTGCTGGTTTTTCCCGCCCGGTGACTGCGTATTTCATGGATGATTACTGGTGGCCTGACCGCAACCTGCCTTGGCAATACCAGCAAAAATCAAAACTGTTGGAGCATCGCGCCGCGCGATATTTTATGCCGCGCGCTGATTGGGTCGGGGTAAGTTCAAATGTTTTACAAGAATACTCAAAGCAGGAATATCCGGATGTTAAGGCCGAAATTCTAAATCCTTTCTGGTCAGAACCCATGGCTGATCTAGGTCACTTTGGCGAACAAGGTCTAGAAATTTGCTTTTTGGGCGCACGCTCCCATGCCCGAGATTTGGAAATGGTTATTCCGGCCATCCGTGCTGTGCTTAAGCAGGAACCGACAGCTCGGTTTACGCTTTCAAACACCCACAGGCTTCCCGAAGATTTGACCGGCCACGCAAGGGTGCGCTGGCTACCGCAAATGGGGTGGCAGCAATATCGGAAATGGATAGTGAAACAAAAGTTCCATATTGCGCTTTATCCCTTGCAGAATGGGCCTTTTAATGCGGCACAGTCAAATAATAAGCTGATCGAACACGCGGTTGTCGGTGCCACATGCCTTTGTTCATCGCATTGGAAAAATGGTGTGGGGCGGGTAATTCCGGTATCTGATGGCCCAGAAAGCTGGGCAGAAAAACTGTGCGAAGTTGCCAAAAACCGAGGTCTTTTGCAACGGTTGGCCAAGGCTAACAAAGCTGTTGTGTTGCGTGAAAACCAGCCTGATCTCCAAAGACAAGTTTGGGAAAAATTGCTTTTCCCAAAATAAGACCCGCCGCAGCGGGTTTTGGTTTTGGTTGGTATTGGTGGCTATATTTCGCCGTCAATCCAGCTTTTCAAAGCGGCTTTTGGCAAGGCACCGGTTTTATTGGAAACAACTTTTCCGTCTTTGAACAGGAACAATGCTGGAATGCCGCGCACGCCTAACGACGCCGGACTATTGCCATTTTCGTCAACATTTACCTTGGCAATTTTTACCGTTTCGCCATATTCTTCGGATAATTCTTCCAGCGATGGGCCGATCATTTTGCACGGGCCACACCATTCGGCCCAAAAATCGACAACAACGGGGACCGAAGATTCAAGAACTTCGGATTGAAATGTGGCATCTGTGACTGCGATGGTGGCCATATTGGCGCTCCTGTAAATATCTGATTAGGGTTTCTCTAATTTAGGAAGCCAAAACCGCAGCGTCAAGATGCAGCGGCGCGCTGCAATGCAGCTATGCAAATATTTTCAGGAATTTCCATCAAACTTGCGGTTTTGGTCCAGCATATTGCGGTCTTTACGGTTTTGTCGGGCCAAATTTGTGTCAAAGAAAAGTGATAGGCAGCCATTTGCCGCAAAAATGCTTCGGGTATTTCGGACGCCGTGGCGGGGACAATAGCGCTGGATTTGAAGTCTATCGCGATAATTTCTTTGCCGGTTATCAATGCATCAATACGGCCAGAGATCGGGCCAATGTCTGGAATATCGGCGGTTATTGCCACCTCTTGCAGGGTTTCGCTAGCAAATATTGCCGCCAATGCCGGAGCGTTCAGCACCTCTAGTGCTTCGGCTATGACGCCCGGCAATGCCAATCCTTCTAACAGGGTTTGTGCTGCTTGCTGGCGTTTTTGGCGTGGCATATAGGCCAATTTTTCCAACAGCAAATGAATTTGATTGCCGCGCAAAATGGCATTTTCGTCGTCTATCGTGCCTTGGATGCTATGGGCTCCACCAAGATTTGAGGGGCTGCGGGGTTTGGCAGGTTTAACCGGCGCCTTGGCTGGTTTGTTCAAAAACTCCGGCAATGATGCTTGTGCTGCCTCAGCTTGGGTTTTTGATACTTTCTGGTCAGACCAATGGCGTTCAAACACTAATTGACCAGTGACATCGGTTACAGCGCCAAGCGTTTCAGCCGCGTCACGGATCATGCCGAACCAATCAGAATCAGCCTTTTTAGGGTCACCGGCACCCGCAATCATCAGCCAGGTTTCTGCCCGGGTCAGCGCCACATAAAGCAACCGGTTTTTTTCTTCTTTTTGCAACTGTTTTTGTTGTTCATACGTGTCTAGCAATATTTTCAGGGCGTTGGATTTGCCAAGGCCAATCAAAGCAAAATCATCAACCGGAATAACTTTGGCACCGCTATTATTGGGGCTTTTGACGGTTTGTGGCAAAATCACAATCGGCGCTTCCAGCCCTTTGGCCCCATGCACCGTCATGACCCTGACAAGATCAGATTCAGCATCCATCCGGCGTTTTACTTCCAGATCATCGGTTGAAATCCATTCCAGAAATCCGGTCAGGCTGGGATTTCTGGTGCTTTCAAACGCCAGCGCCTGCCGGAGCAGTTCGTCAATGCCGTCTTCGGCCTCGGGACCAAGCCGCGCGAGCAGTTTCCGGCGGCCATGATGCTGGATTAAAATGCGTTCCAGTAATTCATAGGGACGGTCGAAATCGGCTCGGCCCAGAATATCGCCTAGCAATTCATGGCCGCCAAGCGCCTGCCAAAGCGTGCCTTTGCGGTTATGGGCCAGTGAAAATAATTCAGCCTCGGATACCCCGCATAAAGGCGAGCGCAACGCGCAGGCCAAAGACAAATTATCCTCGGGGGTGCTGGCGAATTGCAATATTGCCATCAGGTCTTTGACTGCCAATTCTTCAGCCACTTTCAGGCGATCCGATCCGGCGACCGGCACCTGTTTTGATTTTAACGCCTTGATGGTTGCATGAAACAAAGTTTTGCGCGATTGCACCAGTATCAGAAAATCTCCGGCACGGATGGCCCGGTTTTTGCCGGGCAGTTCATGGCCGGTTTCAATCAGGCTGGCAATGCGGGCTGCGATTTTTTCCGCCAGTAATATTTGCGGGTCACTGGGGGCTGGGGCATCGACAGGCTCAAACCATTTTTTGGGTTCTGGGGTTGCCTGTGTGGCCAGAAACGGCCAGATTTCCACGCGCCCCGGACGGGTTTGCTTGGTGGCCAGATGGGTGATTTCGCCGCTAAGCCCCTTGGCTGCATCGCCTTGAAAAACAGTATCAACCAGTTGCAAAATCGGCGCAGCCGAGCGGAAAGAATGCAGCAACTCACCTTGGGCCAACTCGGTGCCTCGGGATTCGAGCTGCTGGCTGAACAAGGCGCGCATTCGGGCAAATTCAAGCGGGTCAGCGCCCTGAAACGAAAAAATAGATTGCTTTTCGTCGCCAACCACAAAAACGGTGCGCGGACGATCTGGATCAGCGCTTGCGTAAATTTCTTCGGCCAATGAGGATATAATGCGCCATTGCAACGGGCTGGTATCTTGGGCCTCGTCCACCAGAATATGGTCAATGCCCCCGTCGAGCCGGTATAAAACCCATTGCGCCATTTCGGAATTGCGCAGCAATGTGTCGGTTTTTCGGATCAGGTCATCAAATTCCAGCCGCGCGATTGCTGCTTTACGTTGAGCATAGTTTTGCAGAAAAATTTGGGCAAAATCATGCAATGCTTGTGATTTTGACAAATTGGCCAAGGCAAGGCGGCTTTCTCGGGCAACGGCCACGCGCTCAATCAGCAGGGTGACCAGATCAAAAGCTGGCGGAAAGCTGTCTTTTACCGCCTTTACAGGAAATCGCGCCGTTGAACGTGGCTTGCCGTTGGTCAAAAACGCTGCCTCTAGCATAAGCAGCGCTGTTGTAACCGGTGTATTTTTATAATTTTGCAAAGCTTCAGCAGCCAGAACCTCTGCCGAAATCCGTTTGGCGTCAGCCTTGACGGTTTTTGCCATCACAGCGGCCAAGGTCTGCAAATCGAGGTCTGACAGATCTTGCATGATGCGGCCCAGAATTTCTTGCTCAGACAGATTTGGTTCCGCATTCAGCAGGTTGGCGGCTTTGACCGGATCAAAATCTTTGGCAAACCGCTCCTGATATTTCAAAATCTCAGGCAAATATTCTGCCGGATCTTTGAATTGAGCCGCAACCATGGCATCAAAAATACCTTGATGGGTTTCAGCCAGATCATTCAGCACCTGCGCCCGCAATTCGTCGGATTGCCGATCGTCTATGATTTCAAAATCAGGGGAAATGCGTGCCTCAAGCGGAAAACGATGCAAAAGCGATTCACAAAACGCGTGAATAGTCTGGATTTTTAGGCCGCCGGGGGTTTCCAGAGCGCGGGCAAACAGGGTGCGAGCGGTGCTTAGATCAGCATCGTTTGGCGCTGGCTCACCCAGTTCTTGCAGTGCGGTTTTTAACATTTTATCGGGCAACATTGCCCATTCGCCCAGCTGTTTGAACAATCGGTTTTGCATTTCAGCGGCAGCCGCGTTGGTAAAGGTCAGGCACAGGATCTTGGCCGGATCAGTGCCGCGCAGCAAAAGTCGAGATACCCGGTTGGTCAATACCCGGGTTTTGCCAGACCCAGCATTTGCGCTAACCCAGCTGGAAAAATCCGGGCGCGCCGCCAGAATTTGTTTGGCTGAAGCCTGTTGGATGATTTGTTCGTTCATAAAGTTTCCACCTCAAAGCCTTCATCATCTTGCCATTCACCGCGGCGCGACAGGTGGTCAAAATCCCCTTCAAATGTCTGGAGTTCGGGGCGTAATCGAGCCGGATACCCGACTTCGGGCAGCTGAAAGCGATCGATCAGGAAACACAGGTTTTCCCAAGCGTTATGCATAGCGGAATCAGTTTGTTCAAAGGTAAGCGTGTCGCCGTCGCCACCCAGATAAATCAACTGCAAACGTTGGGTTTTAGCAGGGTGAAGGCCATCAAACCCGCCAGCTTCGGCGATTATGCCCTCCAGCGGTAATTGTACTGAAAACTGCCGGATTTGCTTTTCGGTTGGTTTGCTGCTGGATTTGTAGTCATAAATCAACAGGTTGCCCGCTGGGTCAATATCAATTCGATCCGCTTTGGCGCGTAGTTCAAACCCATTGGGGAGAACGCGTTTGCCAGTGATTTCAAGCCTTGCAGGGCGGGCCAAATTGCGCCGCTCGCTTTCGGTTTCCAGAAACCACCCACAGTTTTTTAGAAAACTCGCACGCCATAAGCGCCGTGTTGCTGGCCATGGCACTGATTTTATCAGCTGCTCGTCAGTGATTTGTTCAAACAGGCGGGTTGAGTTTTCTGGCAGGCCATCCATGGTTTTTGTAATAAAACACTGCATAATATCGTGCAACACAATGCCTTTGCTTCGGTGATCCGGCTGTCGGGTCAGAGGCTCCAACTTGCGTAGCTTCAGGATATATTGGGCGTAAATTGCGTAAGGGTCACGGATCAGGGTTTCGATACGGGTCACAAATAACCCCTTTGGCCGCGCGATAATTGGTGGCGCAGGCGCGGGGCGGGGCGCGGGAGGTTCAGGTGATTTGGCCGCGTCCAGTTGCGTGGCCCATTGCAAAAGCTGTGCGCCACGATTTTGCATGGCGTTAAGCGCGTTATCACCTGTTTCGCCCAGCCCAGCCATCAGGTTTTGCAGCCGCATCAACCACCGTGACGCCACGGTTGGCGCTTCGCCGTCGCGAATTGACCGCGATAAAACCACCTCGGTTGCGCCAAGCGATTGCTGGTAATCATGGGCCGAAAGGCCAATGCGCCGTTCGGGCATTTCTAACCCGATCTGACGGCGCATTTCGCGGTTTAGCCATGTGTCATTGCGGTTGATTTGTGGCCAGATACCATCATTCAACCCTGCCAGAATAATCAAATCAGCGGATTGAACCCGTGCTTCCAAAGTGCCCCAAATGGCAATATCCGGATGGGCCAGAACCGGATCGTCACGCACTTCACTTTGTAAGGCATTGGTAAACAGCGCCCGATAATCGATGGCGGAATAGAGGCTTTGATGGCCAGATTCGCAAAGCGACTCAAGGGCTTCCAGCACCACATGACCGGCCTCTTTATGCCATAAATCATCAGAACCAAGCGATTCAGCCGTTTGATGGTGCAGCTTGGCCCAATCGCTGACGGTTTTTTCCGGCAGGGATTGCAAGGGTGATAAAATTTTGCCAAGCGGTGCCAGCCACGCGCCAGCTTGTTTTTGTTCCGCCCAGTCGTGATAGTTTGCAAAATCTACGAATGCCGCACCGCCGCGCAGTTTTTCGCGCTCAAGATGTCGGCTGAACTGCAAATGCTGGCCTCGCTCGCCAATGCTGCAAAGCGGGTGTTTTAACAGTTCCAGCAACTGCAAAGGGGTCAGTTTTGTGTCAAATGTCGCCACCACCATGCGCAAAAACATCCCCGGAGGCGAAAGCTGCGCCGGTTGGCCAGCGCTATCGTCAGCGGTGATATTCCAGCGTTGCAACATGGCCGAAACCCGCCGCGCCAGCAATCTGTCTGGGGTGACAAGCGCCGATTTTTTGCCTTCATCTAAGGCTTGGCGCAGCTTGATGGCAATTGCCGTGGCTTCTAGGCGAGGGTCGGGGGCCTCTAGCAAGGTCAGGTTTTCACAGGCGCTGGCCAGATCGGGCAGCAATTTTGGCCCCTCCAGTAGCCATGTCGCCGTGACCGGCGCAGGGCGCAATGATAGGGATACCAAGGCATTTCTTTTGGTATTTGCGGCAGTGGTTTTGTGCCATTCCAGCATTGTGGAAGGGTCAAAGCCAACGGTTTTCGCCAGTTTGGCAAAGCCGAATTGCGGGTGTTCCTCAGACAAGGTTGGCCAAATTTTGCGCGGTGTATCAAAATCAAACCCTGGCAAAACCACGGCACCTTGTGGCAGCGATGCCACCGCTTTTATCAACATGGCCGTCGCCCCGCGAGACCCGGTAGAGCCGGCAATGATAACTGGTGTTTTAATCGGGTTTTCCTGCCATTTCGCCGCCAATGCCGCAATAACAGCGCGCTGACGTGCCTCATTTCCCGACATTTTGCCGCTAAGCGCGCCAATGTAATCTTTTAGGATGTTCAAGAAAGTCAGGTTGCGTTGCCAATGGCCAGACTGCCCCTCGATTTCAATGTCTTCTAAGGCTTCAATGCTCAGCCCTTCACCGTCCAGTTCATCCAGCAATGCAGCCAAGGATTTGGCCAGATCAAAACGGGCGGCTATTGGGGCCAAATCGGGCTGGGTGCTTAGATAAGCACCGATAAGATCAGCCAGTAAAAGCTGGCGTTCCAGCGGTTTGGCTGGTTGCGATAAGCCGATGGTCGGCTGTTTTGCCAAATCGCTGATGACGCGAATTTCAGGCAGAATTGTTGCTCCGACGGCCAATAACCCATGTAAACGGCGCGCACTGCGCTGGGTGTTGACAAACAAAGTGACCCGCGCCCAATCCTCGGGCTGGCGATCTGCCATACGTTTTTGAAGCCCTGCCACAAAAGTTGAAGAAAAATCACACCCAACAGGCAGGGCCATGACGCGGGGGGATTTGCTTGGTTCAAACATTTTTTAGCCAACCCCATTTACTGCCCTTGGCGGTAATTCGTAAATTTCGACCATCATCGGTTTTACCCTGCTGAAATTCCAGTGCCAAATGGCGCGCGGGTGTTTCAACACCCAGACGGTCGGGCCATTCGACCAGACAAATGCTGTCGGCAAATGCGTCGGTTATGCCAAGCTCCACAATTTCATCGACCGAGCCAATCCGGTAAAGATCCGCATGCCAGATATCGACTGAACCAAGCGGATAGGTTTGCACAAGTGTAAAAGTCGGTGACGGAATGTCTTCCAATAAACCCAACGGGGCTTGCAATGCCTGTATAAGGCTTCGGGCAAAATGGGTTTTGCCAGCGCCAATATCCCCCGAAAGCAACAAAACATCGCCGCCTTGCAAATACGCTCCGATCCGGCCCGCTAGATCAGCGGTTTCAGTGGCAGAATTAAGGGTAAAATTTTGTATCATATAGGTCAGTTCACCGGATTACTGGGATTGCTGCCCAGTGCTGCACGGCGGTCATCAACTGGCAATTCAAAATCTTGGCGTGGGAACACAACTTCGACAATTGCGCCGGTTGAGCGGGATTGGTTTGGTGCAAGAATTCTGGCTTTTGCAGCGTTAAAACGATGTTCAGACCCATTGGCAAATGTCACTTCGGCACCACAGCGTTCCAACAAGGTTTTGGCAATAAACAGCCCCAGCCCCATGCCCTCATATCCGACGCGATTTGGGTCAAGTTTTGTCTGGCGATGTTTACGCACAAACGGGTCTCCGATCCGGCCCAGCAATTCGGCCGGAAAACCGGGGCCGTCATCGCCGATATGTAAATGAATGGTTTCAGCGTTCCAAGTTATGTCTATCCAGACATTTTGATCAGCAAAGTCGACGCCGTTTTGAATAAGATTACGAACACCATGGATAATTTCCGGCAGGCGCGGGATTTCCGGCTGGTTAGTCGGCTGCTTGTCAAAGGGTTTGCCATTAACGCGGATGATAATGGTTTTACCCCGCGAAATATGAGGCGCGGCGGCTTCTTCGATGACAGCAGAAATCGGGGCGTGGCGCAGGTGGGTGTCGTCTTTTCCTGCTTGTCCCATATCACGCAGAATATCGCGGCACCGGTCTGTTTGGCTCTGGATTAATTGCATGTCTTCATGCAGTTCGGGCCGATCAGCCAGTTCGTCCATCAGTTCTGATGAAACCAGTTTAATGGTCGCCAAAGGTGTGCCCAATTCATGGGCTGCAGCGGCAACCACCCCACCAAGGGCCGTGAGGCGTTGTTCTCGGTCCAGCGCCATTTGGGTTGCCGCAAGTGCTTGGCTCATGGAATGGGTGTCAGCCGTGATGCGGCGCGCAAAAAACGCCAGAAACCCGATGGAAATCAACAAAGCCGCCCACATGCCATAGGTGAAAATTGGCGGTAAAACCATCATCGTTCCGTCTGCCATTTTTAGGGGCAAAAACTGCCATACAAGGATCGAAATCATAAACACTGCCGCAAATCCAACGATCAACGTGGCTCGCAGGTTCAACGCAGTAGCGGCAATAACCACCGGCGTAATCAACAGCATAGAAAACGGGTTGGACAGACCACCGGTTAAGTAAATCAAGATTGCAAGCTGCCCGAGGTCAAATAACAGGGTATTCAGCGCCGCACGTTCTGATAATCGCCTGTTTTCGGGGTAAATCAGCGTGGCAATAATGTTAAAGCCAACGGCAATGCCAATTGTGGTTGCGCTTAAATCCAGTCGTAAATCAAGATCCAGAAAATAAGTAGCAACAATGATCGCTGCTGTTTGTCCGGCAATGGCCAGCCAACGTAACATGATCAACGTTCGCAACCGCACCCATTCGTATCGGGCTTCGTTAATAACCATATTCGTCGGAGAACGCACCATATTGCCAAACCTATCATGCCGTAAGGGAATGAAAAGCGTTCATATTGTTTTGGGCAACTTGTGGTCGATAGGATTGCAGTGCATAACGGGGTAAGTTTTGGAATGATAATGAAACCGATAATTCTTGATGGCGTTGCCAGTATTTTGTCCCCTTGCACAGGGGCATAATTTGTCGCCTGTTAAGCGGGGAAGATCAGAGATACAAGATTGATTGACCGACATATTCAGTTTGCTAACATATACCGGATCAAGGAGTGTAAAATGGTAGAAAGAACACTTGAAAAAATTGGCGATGACGCGTCTTTGCTGTTGCTGGATGATGATGAGCCATTCTTGCGACGGCTGGGCCGGGCAATGGAAAAGCGCGGCTTTGTTGTGACTTTGGCTGAGTCCGTGGCCCAAGCAAAGGCAGCAATCGCGGTTTCTGCCCCTGCTTATGCGGTATGTGATTTGCGGCTTGAGGACGGAAACGGCCTTGATGCCGTTGAAATGATCCGTGAAAAACGCCCCGATTCTAAAATTGTTGTTCTGACCGGATATGGCGCGATTGCAACTGCTGTGGCGGCTGTCAAAATCGGGGCGACCGATTATTTGGCCAAACCCGCTGACGCCAATGACATTTGCAGCGCTTTACTGGCTTTGCCCGATGATAAACCGCCGCCCCCTGAAAATCCGATGTCTGCGGACCGGGTGCGCTGGGAACATATCCAACGGGTGTTTGAATTGTGTGACCGAAACGTTTCAGAAACCGCGCGACGTCTGAGCATGCATCGCCGCACATTGCAACGCATTCTGGCCAAGCGCAGCCCACGGTAATTGCAACCAAGGGTAGACAAAATTACAAACTAATGCCAATTTGCGTGCATGGAAAAATCTTTTGCACGCAAATTGGATTATTTGGAAACCTGCAACGTTCGTATTCCGTTTGATCCCCGCGTCATTACGCCACCAATTGAACACGCCATACGGGCGCACCAATTTGAGGCAGAAGAAGCTGCGCAAATTCCGCTTATTGTGCAGAAAGGTGATACGGTGCTGGATATTGGCGCAGGCATTGGCTTTATCTCAACGTTATTGGCGCGCCAGGACGGGGTTAAACGGGTTATTTCGGTTGAGGCAAATCCCGATCTGATGCCGTTCATGGAAAATTTGCATCTGCTTAATGACGTCCACAATATTGAACGCCTTAATGCGGTTCTGACCAATTCGGATGTTGAAACCATGGTGTTTTATCAACGCAATGACTTTTGGATGGGCTCTTTGATGGCGGGGCCAAACCCCTATGAACGCAAAATCGAGGTAGCAACAAAAAACTTGAATGCGCTGCTAAAGGATCGCGCGGTTGACTTGATCGTTTGTGACATCGAAGGCGGCGAAACAATACTATTTGCTGACGCAGACTTGTCTGGCGTTGATCGTATTTATTTGGAATTGCACGATCATATTACCGGCCTGTGCGGGGTGAAATTGGTTTTTGACCAGCTATCATCCAAAGGTTTTGCCTTTGACCCGCGCCATTCCAGCGGGGCGATAGTGCTGTTTCGACGCGCACAAAGCGATGAGATGTTGCGCCCTTATGCGCGCATGGCCAACCAAGAATAATCCAGACTCAATTTTATTGGCCTGAAAAGGGATTTGATTGCCAATCGGTGGCCATATTTTTGCCGTAATACAGGCGCAACTTAAGGCACCATACGCAATTTTATGTAATTTTTAAAGAGTGAGAATGTAATGAGAGCTTTATTAGCGTTAGCCTTGGTTTTTGCAGGCGCAACCGCCGGAACAACCAGCGCCCAGTCGCTTAATCGCTGGGTCACAATCATCAATGATACCAATTTTACGATGGTGGAATTCTATGCCTCCAATCGTGATCAGACAAGTTGGGGCCGTGACTGGTTCGGGAATTCGGTATTGCTTGCCTATAGCGAAGTTGACATCAATCTTGACGATGGTTCGGGATATTGCATCTGGGACCTAAGGGTGGTGTTTTCGGATGGTGACGAAGTGACCCGCATGGGTCTGAATATTTGCGAAGTTGGCAGCTGGCGCATCTTTTAACCAAGCTGCGTTAACCAAAAGACCTGCTTGTTTAAGTTGGTGGCGAAATAATCGCACAATCAGATTGAAGGGCCTGCAACCGTGCGCAGGCCTTTTCAGCTGAGCCAAGGCTCATGCCGACAAACCGTGCCTGAAACATTGAAACCCCCTGCACCGTTGCCGGTGAAATACTGCGCAAGGCATCGCTAAAGGAATCCAGATCAACAAGGGCTGTTTGAATCAACAGCCTTTCTGCTTGATCACGGGTGCGAAACGCGCCGACCTGCACCGCATATTCACCAGTGGCATCAGGCGCAGTTAAGCGTATCGGCGCTGGTGCGACCAGTTCTTCACGCACCGAAGAAAGCGCAAATGAAGTGCCCAGATCAGATCGTCTGGCAGGGGATGACATTGTCGCCACATTTTCATCGGGCGGGCGCACGAACATTGGCCCAGGACTGATTGGCGTGCCGACCGTTGCGGCGGCTATGGCCGCAGTAATCGCGGCTGCTTGGGCTTCCCTGTCATAATCCCGCGCCATGGAAACCGCGACTGCTGCGCCGCGCGATGCTGGCCGAGATGCCACCCTGACCAAACCAGATACTGGTTCGACAGTTGCGGGACGGCCGCGGTCAAGATGAATGCGCGGCAAGGCCACAACGGCAGCGGTGCTTGGCGCGCGTTTAAAGCCCATATTCATCAGCTCGGCAACGCGTCCGTTGCGTTGGGCAGTCGAGGTGCCACCAAACATCGAAACTATAATGCGTTCCTGACCGCGCCGTGCAGAGGCCACAAGATTAAAACCCGCCGCATTTGTATAGCCCGTCTTTATTCCGTCAGCGCCTTCATAAGCATTCAAAAACCGTCGATTTGTGTGGTTTATGGTGCGGCCGGCGGCAGTAGTTCGGGTGCGGCTGAACAGATTGTAATATTCAGGGTGATCATAAAACAGCCGCTGTCCCAGTAGGGCCATATCCCGCGCAGTGGAATAATGTCCGGCCTGAGTTAACCCGTGCGCATTTCTGAACTGGGTATTTTTCATGCCCATTGCCTGCGCGGTGCGGGTCATATAGCGGGCAAATTCTGCTTCAGACCCTGAAACCGCCTCTCCCAGCGCTGTGGCGGCATCATTAGCTGATTTTACGGCAGCAGCACGAATAAGGTCCCGCACACTGACCCGTGAGCCAGCCGCGACACCAAGTTTGGAGGGCGGTTCCGCAGCCGCATTGCGCGAAATTGTTATCATTTGGTCTAGCGAAAGGCGTCCGGCCTTGATTTCGGCAAACACGATATACAATGTCATCATTTTGGTAAGGGATGCCGGATGCAAGCGCGCATCTGCATTTCGGGCATGCAAAACCTCACCAGTGCGGGCGTCCATTACCAGCGCCGCATAGGCTTGCGCTTGTGCGGTTGTCGTACTCAACACCATAAAAATCACGAGCGTAAGCCCATGGAAAAACGTTTTAATCATCGGAATTCTGCTCGCCGATTATGAATTGCCTCTGGCCCGATTTTTCGGTGCCTTATAATTGTGGTAACTCTAACATGAGATTAACAACAAAGAAAACAGTTTATTTTCAGTAGCTAGCGCAGTGTTGCCAATGTGCCGAGAAACTTTTTTGCTGCACTGCACAATAAATTCTTGACGCAGTGCAGCATTGCCCCTATATGCTGTTTCAGGAAAACAATTTTATGTCTGGAGACAAACCAATGGCTACGAAAACAACTGCAAAACAATCCGCAACCAAAGCTGCCGAAGATTTTATCGCTGACGCACAGAAAACTGCTTCGGCACAATCCGAAAAATTCGGTGCGGAGTTTGAAAAAGCGTCCTCTTTTGGGCAGGAAACTCTGGAAGCGTTGAAAGCTTCTGGCGAAATCGCTGCAAAAGCTGCTGAAGGTTTCGGCGCTGAGCTGACCGAATTCTCGAAAAAATCATTTGACGAAACCGTTGCTGCTGCAAAAGACATGGCTGCTTCGAAATCCGTCACTGAACTTTTTGAGAAGCAATCCGCGTTCGCAACTGCTGCTTTCGAAGGTTTTGTTGCCCAAGCAACCAAATTTAACGAAACATTTGCCGCATCTGCAAAAGAAGCATCCGCGCCGGTTTCTGCACGCTTTACAGCTGCAACTGACGTGGTCAAAGCCTATACTGCTTAAACGCAAAAAAATATTGAATTTGAAAAGGGGGCTTCTGCCCCTTTTTTATTGCGCGGGGTTGGAATATATATGGCTGAAGTCAGTTAAACGGAATGCAGCATGACCAATTCTAAGCCAATACAGCCAAAAGCGGCTGATGATAATGACACCGGAAATGATGATGAAACAGATCTGTTAACCCGCCCGGCTGAAAAAACCGAGCGGCCGCCGCTTTATAAAGTGCTGCTGCTGAACGATGATTACACGCCGATGGAATTTGTTGTGCATGTTCTGGAACGGTTTTTTGGCCTCGGGTTGGACGCAGCCAATGGCGTCATGCTGACAGTGCATATGAAAGGTCTGGCGGTTGTGGGGGTGTTTTCCCATGATATTGCTGAGACCAAAGTGACACAGGTGATGGATTACGCGCAGCGCAACCAGCACCCTTTGCAATGCACAATGGAAAAAGAATAACCCATGAATGACCCGCGATTTTTGCTGCCCTTTGAACAGGGGCTAATTGATATGCCGTCAAGCAATGTATTGGTGATGCGGCCTGTTGATGGTTTTGGCCTGCATATTTTCCCTGACCAAACCGTGTTGGAACAAGGGTTCAAACCGATCCAAAAGACCCTATCCCAAGCGGGATACACTGTGGAACCACGGGCCGAAGGCAAATTTAGCCTGTCACTTGTGCATCTGACCCGCAGCAAGGTTGAAAGCCTTGGCAATATCGCCCGGGCCGCGCGCATGAGTGACGGGCTTGTGCTGGTAAACGGGGCCAAGACCGATGGTATTGAAAGCGTTTTGAAGCAATTGAAAAAAATTGTGACGGTGGATGGCGTGATCTCCAAATCCCATGGCAAGGTTTTTTGGTTCAAGGCCTGCGCGTTGCCAAATTGGGAAGGTGCTGCGGCCATGCACAAAAATCCGGCTGGCTTTATAACCGCTGCCGGCATGTTTTCATCAGAAAAAATTGATCCGGGCAGCGCGCGGCTGTTGCCGCATCTGCAAGGCTTGAAAGGCAAAGGCGCTGACCTTGGCGCGGGTTGGGGCTGGCTGTCAAAACAGGTTCTGGACTTGCCGGATGTAACGGCTCTGGAATTGATTGAAGCTGATTTTGATGCGCTAGAGGCCGCCAGACAAAACGTCATCGACCCGCGTGCCAGTTTTCATTGGCTTGATGTCACGAACTTACCAAAACCCCGTGATCTGTTTGATTTTGTTGTCTCAAATCCCCCTTTTCATCAAACCCGCAAAGCGGACCCAGACATCGGCAAGGCCTTTATCAAAACCGCTGCTTCGATGCTGAAACCCAGCGGTCGATTGCTGATGGTTGCTAACCGGCATTTGCCTTACGAAGCCACGCTGGAACAATATTTCAAACGCTGGACAACACTGGAGCAAGACGGCCAGTTCAAGATTTTTGAGGCAACTCGCTCAAGGAAATAATCCTTTGTCACGGTTTTGCTCGAAAAACCGGAGCGAATCTATTAACACTATGAATTCAAGTTATGCAGGGGGCCAAAATGGCTGGACCAATTACCGGAAAAACCGTGATCGTGACAGGGGCTGCAAACGGGGTTGGCTTGGCCATCGCCCGTCGTTTTGTGGAAGCAGGTGCCAATGTGTTGCTGGCAGATATGGACGAAGACAAACTGGCTGAGGAAGTCAAACAACTGGCCGACCTTGACGGAAAATCCGAAGCATTTACAGGCGATTTGCGTGAAAAACTGACTGTCAATAACCTGCTCGCCGCAACGCTTGATACGTTTGATTCGGTTGATATTCTGATCAATGCCAGCCGTCAGGTCATGGCCGGAGACCCGCTGGGCGAAGACGATTGTTTTGAGCAAATGATGCACCAGAATGTCACCGTTAATATGCGCTTATGTCAGGCAGTGGCCAAGCGCATGATTCATCAGGCCAAAAAAGGCACAACAGAGGAAATTGGGTCTATTGTTAATTTAACTTCCGTTGCTGCGCGTCAAACCCAGTGTGATCTGGTCTCCTATTCGGTGGCTAGCGCAGCGCTGGACCAGCTTACCCGATCTTTGGCGGTGTCTTTTGGCCCTTACGGTATTCGGGTTAACGCGGTCGCGCTGGGCAGCGTTATGAGCGGCAGTTTACAAAATGCATTGGTGCTGGATGATGGATTGCGCGACAGGGTAATTGATGCCACACCGTTGGGCCGCATTGGTGAGGCTGCCGAAGCTGCCGATGCCGCGTTTTTTCTTGCGTCCTCCGATGCCAGTTTTATCACCGGCCAGATATTGGCGGTGGATGGCGGGCGCTCATTGCTGGACCGGATGGACCAGATCTCGCATTAACGCAATCTTTCCAGCAAAGCCATTGTTGCAAACCCGTCAGCGGTAATGCCAACACTGCGTTGATAGGCAATGATGGCCGATCGGGTATTGGCGCCTGCAACACCATCAACCCCTTTGGTCGAAAACCCGTGATCGGTCAAAAGCTGTTGTAATTCAGCGATTTGGGTCTTGCCAAGGGAAATACCGTCGCGCTGCCAAGGCTGCACAAACGGCCCGCCCCCTGCAATTCGGTCAGACAGATTGCCAACCGCAAGCGCATAGGAAACCGCATTATTATAGCGCATGATCACATCAAAATTATGAAATATAGCAAAAACCGGATCACCCCCGCCCGCTGGCAACAGCAACGCCGCTTCGCCATAATCGGGCAGCCTTGCACCGGCTGCACTACGCACTCCAAGCCGGTTCCAATAGGCAATGGGCTGTTTATTTTTGACATCGGCCAGCGCATAATCAAACCCGTTTGGCAAAACAACTTCTAGCCCCCACGGGTCACCATTATGCCAGCCAAACTCGTTCAGATAATTAGCAGCAGAAGCCAGCGCATCGGCTGGGTTATTGGCCCAGATATTGCGTTTGCCATCATTGTTCCAGTCAACCGCATAGGCACGATAGCTGGTCGGAATAAACTGTGTATGCCCCATGGCACCAGCCCATGAACCCAGCATATTGGCAGCGGAAATATCGCCAGATTGCAGGATTTGCAGCGCTGCGATCAATTGGGTTTCGCCAAATCTTTGGCGACGCCCGTCAAACGCCAAAGTTGCCAAAGCCTCAATCACCGAAAAACTGCCGCGATTTTGACCATAATTGCTTTCAAGCCCCCAAATGGCGGCAAGCACCTCGGGCTGCACACCATATTGCCGTGAAATCCGGTTCAACAGGTTGCGCTTGGCACGGAGATTTTGCTGGCCATCGCGGATGCGGGTATCAGAAACAGCTGTATCCAGATATTCCCAGATCGGCTTGGTAAATTCGGGTTGAAACTGGTCAAGTTCAATCACGCGGGTGTTCAGGGAAACATCACGAAACGCCCGATCAAAAACCCGACTTTGAATGCCTGCGGCCATGGCACGGTTTTTAAACCCCGCCACCCAAGCATCAAAAGCACGGCTTTGCGCGGCGCTTGGTTGATCAGCTTGACTGATCGCCGGAAGCGACGGGAGTGACAGAAAAAGCACTGCCAGAATGGAGGAAATAATTTTCATAATAGGCCTGTTGGTTTTTTCGGCACATTAAGTTGATTCAGGTCCTTCCGAAAGCCCCGCTTGGTCAAAATTGTCGCAGGTTCTGGAAAGTGAGCGGATTTCTACTTAGATTTTTATTAAGCAATTATGAATAGAAGGAAATAAAATGCTTGATAGAAGAATGTTTTTGAAAACCTCGGCTGCGGGGCTATTTTTGCCCGCACTAATCGGCCGAGCATCTGCCGCAGAACGCGGCGCGCCCCTGCCTATTCCTGATGTGATGGATCTGCGCGGTGGCAGCACTGACGCATTGGATGCGATTACCGGAAAAACCAGAATATTGCAGGGGTTTGACACATCGACTATTGGCTATTCACAATCTTATCTTGGCCCTGTTATCCGGGCAAATCGTGGTGAAACTGCACGACTGACCCTTGGCAACAGGCTAGATGAAAACATCAGCGTGCATTGGCACGGGTTGCATATTGAAGGCGCGCAGGATGGCGGCCCCCACAGCATGATTGCGTCAGATGCAAAAATGGATGCCGTGCTGGATATTGATCAACCCGAGGCAACCCTTTGGTATCATTCCCATATTCATGAACGCACTGCCGCGCAAGTTTGGTTTGGTTTAGCAGGGATGATGATTATCGATGACCCGGATGCTGCCGATAACGGGCTGCCAAACAATTACGGCGTTGACGATATTCCGCTGGTTGTTCAAGACCGGAATTTTGAAAGCGACGGCAATATGCCTTATACGCCTCGGGGCGTGAACGAGATGCTGGGATACCGGGGTAGCGAAATTCTGGTGAATGGTGCGATCCAGCCTGAAGCCTCGGTGCCAGCGGGCTTGGTGCGGTTGCGTGTTCTTAACGGGTCAAACGCGCGGATTTACTATTTCCATTTTGAGGATGGCCGTAATTTCCACCAAATCGCCAGTGATGGCGGCTTGTTACAGGCCCCTGTCTCCATGAACAAACTGTCACTGGCACCCGGGGAACGGGTCGAAATTGTGGTTGATTTTTCGGATGGGAAAGCAGCGCAATTGCTGTCTTTGCAAGACGAAAATCTGGAAATGGAAATGACATCCAGCATGATGCCCGCGCCGCAAGCTGTGGCAGATGATGGCGCATTTGAAGTCATGACTTTTAGCGTCGATATGGCCAAACCTGCCTCAATTACGCCGCTGCCGGCGGTTTTTGCTGGCGCGCCAGACCCTGATCTTGGCGAACCGATACGCCGCCGGACCTTTAAGCTGGATATGTCGGCAGGTCCCAACCATGCTATGGGGATCAATGGCATTCCGTTTGATATGTCTGTGCTCAACGAGACGGCCAACCTAGGCGAAACCGAGATATGGGAGATTCAGGTTTCGGGCATGGCACACCCTTTCCACGTTCATGGTACATCGTTCAAAGTGCTGACCCAAAACGGCCAGCCGGTTGATTATGCAACAACCGGCATGAAAGACGTGGTGCTGGCTACTGGTAAAACAGAAATTCTGGTGCGGTTTGACCGCAAGGCTGATGCGGATATTCCCTATATGTATCATTGCCATATTCTGGAACACGAAGACCTTGGCATGATGGGCCAATTTACGGTTACATAGAACCCGTAGGGTGCGTGGTCTCCACGCACCCATCCAACTGAAGGAAACGCAATGTTGAATCGAAGAAGCTTTTTGAAAACCTCGGCAGCGGGGCTTTTTCTGCCAGCACTGATTGGCCGGGCATCTGCGGCTGAATCTGGTGCGCCTTTGCCCATTCCCGACATCATTGATCTGCGCAGTGGCGGGCTTGAATCCCTTGATGCGATTGCAGGGAAAACCGCAATTTTACAAGGTGTTGAAACCGCGACAGTAGGCTATTCCCAAAGCTTTCTAGGCCCGGTTATTCGGGTTAATCGCGGCCAGACCGCGCGCATGACCCTTGGCAACAAACTAAAAGAAAATATCAGCGTGCATTGGCACGGGTTGCATATTGAGGGCGCACAGGATGGTGGCCCCCACTCCATGGTGGCCCCCGGTGAAACAATGGATGCGGTGCTGGATATTGACCAGCCAGCCGCCACGCTTTGGTATCACTCCCATATCCATAAACGCACTGCGGTGCATGTCTGGCACGGGCTGGCGGGCATGATGATACTTGATGATCCGGACGCGGCCGATACTGGCTTGCCGGACACATATGGCGTCGATGATTTTCCGCTGGTGGTTCAAGATCGGAATTTTGCAAGCAACGGCACGATGACCTATGCGCCGCAGAGGGCGGGTTTTATGATGGGCTACCGGGGTAATGAAATTCTGGTAAATGGCGCGATTCAGCCCGAGGTCACAGTGCCAGCAGGGCTGGTGCGGTTGCGCATTCTGAATGGCTCAAACGCGCGGATATATCATTTTCGGTTTGATGATGGTCGCAGCTTTCAACAGGTTGCCAGCGATGGCGGTTTGCTAAAAGCGCTGGTGACGATGGACAAGCTGACCCTTTCAGGGGCTGAGCGGGTTGAAATTGTGGTTGATTTTTCCGATGGCAAAGCGGCGCAATTGCTGTCTTTACAGGATGATAACTTCGAAATGGCGATGATGGCGCGCGGTATGCCTGCACCCAACGCCATTGCTGATGATGGCGCATTTGAGGTCATGCGGTTTAACGTTGATACAGCCAAACCTGCCATAACCATGGGTTTACCGGCAGTATTTACCGATGCACCAGACCCTGATTTTGGCGAACCGGTTCGGCGGCGTTTCTTTAAGCTGGATATGATGGCCGGTGGCATGATGGGTGGTAATGGCGGCATGGCCATCAACGGTAACCCGATGGATATGGATGTGATCAATCAGGAAGCGAGCCTTGGCGAGACTGAAATATGGGAAATCGAGGGCTCGCGAATGGCGCATCCATTCCATGTTCACGGCACCTCCTTCAAAGTATTGACCCATAATGGCCAGCCAGCTGATTTTGCCACAACCGGCATGAAAGATGTGGTGTTGGTGGCGGGTAAATCAGAAATTCTGGTGCGGTTTGATCGCAAAGCCGACGCCGATATTCCTTATATGTATCACTGCCATATTCTGGAACACGAAGACCTTGGCATGATGGGCCAATTCACAGTTACATAAAACCGTCTGATTTCAGGTGCAACATAAAGCCGAGCGAAGCGAGGCCCGGCCCAACCTTTGTCATGTGATCCGTAAGGATCATGTGATCAAAGGGCGGGAGGTTTCCGTCAAGGGGTTCTCCCGCGCTAAAGGGCATATTTGCTGGCGCAAATAACCCTCTTCGCTTTGGGCATGGCCGAGCTGCGCTCGGCGGGCATCAGGATTTACGTTTGGCTTTTTTAACGATACGGCTGCGTTTGATTTTAGCGCGAGCCTTGCCGCGCGGCGCGTTGTATTTGCCTTTGCCTTTTGCCCCCGAAGGCATCGGTTTGCCGTCGACCTCAAGCAATTCAAACATCAGCCCCCCTGTCAGAGGGTCCGTCTCGGCCAGCCGGACCTTGGCGCGCAGGCCCGAACGCAACACCCGTTTGGAATGCTCGCCGGTCAGGGTGCGGCTGTCTTCGTCAAAATTAAAATATTCGCGTCCCAGTCGGGAAACCGGAATTAACCCGTCCGCGCCGGTTTCGTCCAGTTTTACAAATATACCAAACCGCGCCACGCCGGATACAACACCAGCAAAATCTGCGCCAACTTTTTCAGCCAGAAACGCTGATAAATACCGATCCGTTGTGTCGCGTTCTGCCAGCATTGAACGCCGCTCGGTCTGGCTGATATGTTCAGCGGTTTTTTCCAGATTTTCCGTTTCAGCCGGTGTCAGCCCATCGGACCCCCAGCCATGGGCAGCAATCAAGGCCCGATGCACAATCAAGTCGGAATAACGCCGGATGGGCGAGGTAAAATGCGCGTAGCGTTTCAGATTAAGCCCGAAATGCCCCATGTTTTTCGGGCTGTAATAGGCTTGGGACATTGACCTTAGCACCGTCATGTTGATCATTTCCGCATATTCGCTTCCGGCAGCAGCATCCAGCAATTGATTAAGCTGCGCGGTGGTTAGCCGTTGGCCTTTGGCCAACACCATGCCGATCGATTGCACCACCTCGTGCAGGGCTGTCAGTTTTTCGGGGTTTGGCTGCTCATGAACACGGTAAAGCAGATCGGATTTCTTGGCTTCAAGGGTTTCGGCCGCACAAACATTGGCTAGCACCATGAATTCTTCGACCAGCTTATGGGCGTCAAACCGGTCGCGAAAGGATACCGAGGTGACCTCGCCGCTATCCGACAGAATAATCTGGCGTTCGGGCAGGTCCAGATGCAGGGGCTGGCGTTTTTGGTTGGCTTTTTTCGCGCTGGCATAGGCCGCCCAAAGCGGTTTTATGCCGGTTTCCAGAATGCTGTCGGTTATCTCGTCACCAGCGCCATCAACCGCTTGTTGGGCCTGCAAATAAGACAGTGCAGCAGGGGATCGCATCAAACCGCGCGTAAATCTATGCTCGGTTTTTTGGCCGTTTTTATCCAAGACAATCCGCAACGCCATACAGGGCCGATCGACCTCGCCATGTAACGAACACAGATCCCCCGACAGATTATCGGGCAGCATCGGCACCACCCGATCCGGAAAATAACTGGAATTGCCGCGCTTTTTGGCCTCAATGTCCAGCGCAGTTCCGGGACGCACATAATGGGCCACATCGGCAATCGCCACCCAGACGATATGCCCCCCCTTGTTGGCGGGATCATCGTCAGGCATGGCGCAGATCGCATCATCACGGTCGCGGGCATCGGGCGGGTCGATGGTAAACAGGGGCAAATGGCGCAGGTCTTCGCGTTTGCCAAGACTAACGGGTTTGGCCTCTGCAGCCTCGGCAACCACATTTTCAGGAAATTGGTTAGGGATGCCATGTTGATGAATGGCAATCAGCGAAACGGATTTGGCCGCCGAAGGGTCACCCAGTCGTGCAATAACTTTAGCGCGGTGCAGGCCTTTGGCACGGCCACCAAATTGTTCAGCCTCGACCAGCTCACCATCGCGCGCTCCGTTTCTGTCATTCGGGTCCACCTGATATTCACGGTCGGATTTTTTATCAACCGGCAGGATGCGCCCGCCAAAATCGCCGCGCTGGTAAATGCCGACAATCTTTTCCGCGCCGCGCCCGATGCGGCGGATAAGGCGAGCCTGAAACGGCAGGTCATCATCTGATTTTTCAATACGACATAAAATCCGGTCGCCGATGGTCAGGGCCGGATCACCCTTTTTGGCGACAAACAACACCTTGGGGGCAGGGCTGGCGCCTTTCCAGTTCAGCGGCTCGGCGGTCAATTCTCCGTCTTGGTTAAGCGATACGATATGCAGCATTTCAACCGGCGCGAGGCTTTCTTTGTCGCGGTAAGACTTACGATCTTTGGAAAGATGGCCCTCGGAATACAGCTCTCGCAATATGCGTTTCAGCTCTATGCGTGCTTGCCCCTTGATGCCAAAAGCCCGCGCGATGTCACGTTTATTGCTTTGGGTTGGGTTGTCTTTGATCCAGTCTAGGATGGTTTCTTTTGAGGGGAAATGTTTCATGCGCTCCATCTATCGCGAATGCCGAACCTGCACAAACAAAAAAGGCAGCGGGTTTTTGCTGCCTGTTAGAAACCATATGTTGGTCAACACATAATTGTTTACTCTAAAACCGAAGTCCGGCCCGAATTTGAACCGATTGCAACGGTGCGTTAAATTCAGCGCTGGCGCTTTCCTCAAGATCGTGAAAAAGATATTCCGCTCCGACAAAAAACCGGCCATTCAATAGATAATCAACCCCGACCCCCAGATTGATGCCGCTGCTGGCCAATTCCGGCGCGCCGCCTTCATCCCATGTTGCCAATGTCCAACCGGCCACGCCAAAAACCAGCGCATCCCCCACACCAACCCCGACCCTTGCTTTCAGATCCAGCATATCGGTGAATTGGTTGGGCTGGCAGCATTCCTGCGAAACTGCGCCAAACGAATATGCGGCCTCGGCACCATAGATAAAATTGCCGTTTTGCAAGTTAAACCCGGCAAATCCGCCGGACATGTCGCCAAGCATATCAAATTCCGGCCCAAGCCCATAGGTTTGTGCGCCGTCAAATCGGGCAAAACTGCCGCCCACATAAACCCCGCCCCAATTGGTTTGGAGGTCAAATGCCATGGAAGAATCATGTTCTTCGGCAAAAAGGGGAATTGAAAAACCGGATACAAATAAAGCAACAAAACATAGTAATTTCATCGTTTTACGCCCATTGTCTATGTATGGAACTAAATTTATCTTAGCCAATACTTGCCCCAATGCAACGAATAATTCGTTAACATTGAGGTCATTCCAGACGCGGCAATCAAAAACTTATTTCTTTGCCGGTGTTTTCTTTTTAGCGGCTGGTTTTTTCTTGGCAGCGGGCTTCTTTTTCGCCGCCGGTTTTTTCTTTGCCGGAGCCTTGCGTTTGCCTTTGGTCGCAGCCTTGGCATTAACCAGTTCAATTGCCATTTCAACGGTTACGGCTTCGGGTTCCACGTCTTTGGGCAGGGTTGCATTGACCTTTTCCCACTTGATATAGGGGCCATAGCGGCCTTTCATCACGTTCATTTCACCGCCATCGGGGTGATCGCCCAGTGCCTTGATCGGTTCAGCTGCCTGCCCACGTCCGCGCCCTGCGGGTTTGTTGGCAATCAATTCAACCGCATGGTTCATGCCGATGGTGAAAACCTCGGATTCGTCAGCCAAATTCACATAGGTTTTGCTTGGCTTTTTGCCTTTTTCCTCAGCGGGTTTGGTCAGCAGGATATAAGCGCCAAATGGGCCAATCGCGGCGGTAATAATCCCGCCTTCGGGGTGGTCGCCAATGGTGCGGGGCAAGGACAACAACCGCAAAGCCATTTCGATATCAACGGTTGAAAGGTCACTGCCTTTTTTGATCGAGGCACGTTTGGGTTTTGGTTCTTCCTCGGTGGGTTCACCCAACTGAACATAAGGTCCAAACCGACCAGCGCGGAGCGTAACCGCCACGCCTTCATTATTTGCGCCCAGAACTTTGCCATCCGGTCCGGCGATATCGCCACCTTCAACCTCGCCAGCCAAGGGCCGTGTGTATCGACATTCGGGATAGTTGGAACAGCCGATAAACGCGCCGCCGGAACGTGCGGTGCGCAGGGAAAGTTTGCCATTGCCGCAGCTTTTGCAAATGCGCGGGGTTGGATCTTCTTCGGTGCTGGGAAACAGATGCGGTTCCAGAAATTCGTTGATTTTTTCAAGCACTTCGGTGATGCGCAGATCTGCGGTTTCAGCAATGGCCGCGGAAAAGTCTTTCCAGAAACGGCCCAGCAGAACTTTCCAGTCCTCGTCGCCCGCTGATACTTTATCCAGGTCATCTTCCAGCGCAGCCGTAAAATTATACCCGACATATTTACGGAAATAATTTTCCAGAAATGCGGTAACCAAACGGCCTTTATCTTCGGGATGCAGGCGGTTTTTTTCTTTGCGCACATATTCGCGGGTCTGGATGGTGGTAACCACCGAGGCATAGGTCGACGGGCGGCCAATGCCCAGTTCTTCCATACGTTTTACCAGCGTGGCCTCGGTATAACGGGGCGGTGGCTGGGTGTGGTGTTGCTCTGGCGCGATGGATTTTTTATCCGCTTTTTCGCCTTCAGTGATCTGGGGCAGACGTTTGTCATCGTCATCAATAACCTGATCGTCGCGGCCTTCTTCATATACTTTCATAAAGCCGTCAAACAGCATCACTTGGCCATTGGCACGCATCATCACATCACCGTCAGATGATCCGACATCAACCGCAGTGCGTTCCAGCCGCGCCCCTGACATCTGGCTGGCAATGGTGCGTTTCCAGATCAAATCATACAGCTTTTTCTGGTCCGGTTCCAATGACATTGCGGACGGTTTTTTGGTCATATCCGTGGGGCGAATACACTCGTGGGCCTCTTGGGCGTTTTTGGCTTTGTTTTTGTAAATCCGCGGGCTTGAGGGGATGTATTCAGCACCATAACTGGCTTTGATAAAATCGCGCGCGGCGCTGATGGCTTCGGGGGCCATATCAATGCCGTCGGTCCGCATATAGGTGATGTAGCCAGCCTCATATAAACGCTGTGCCGTTGACATGGTTTGACGCGCGCCAAAGCTGAATTTCCGGCTGGCTTCTTGTTGCAAGGTTGACGTCATGAAGGGTGCAGACGGGTTGCGCGTTGCCGGTTTGGCTTCGACCTTCAGAACCGAAAGATCGCGAGAGGTGATCGCCTGCACCGCAATTTCAGCCGCCGCTGCGTTGCCCATGTCAAATTTGTCGAGCTTTTTGCCGCCAAGCACCGTCAGGCGCGCTTCAAATTCTTGGCCGCGCGGGGTGGTCAAAATGGCTTTGACGGTCCAGTATTCTTGGGCTTTAAACGCCTCGATCTCCATCTCGCGCTCAACAATCAGACGCAGACAAACTGATTGCACACGCCCTGCTGATTTTGCGCCGGGCAATTTGCGCCACAACACTGGCGACAGGTTAAATCCAACCAGATAATCCAGCGCGCGGCGTGCCAAATAGGCCTCAACCAGTTCCATATCAACTTGGCGCGGGTTTTTCATCGCTTCGGTCACCGCGGCTTTGGTAATGGCGTTAAACACCACCCGTTCGACCACTGTGGATTTTTTGATAACTTTGCGTTTGCGCAGGGCTTCCTCAAGATGCCACGAAATCGCCTCACCCTCACGGTCAGGGTCGGTTGCGAGGATCAGTTTATTGTCATTGTCAGCCTTCATGGCGTCCACGATGGCGCGGATATGCTTTTGGGATTTGCTGCCAACCTCCCATTTCATTTCAAAATCATTGTCGGTATCAACCGAGCCGTCCTTGGGGGGTAAATCACGCACATGGCCATAAGACGCCAAAACCGTAAAGCCGGGACCGAGATATTTCTCAATTGTTTTGGCTTTGGCAGGGGATTCGACAACAACAACAGCCATGCGGTATTCTCCGAAAACTTGGTGGGCTTGATGGGCGCGGAACATGTAGTGTGCTTGGGGGGCTTGTCAATGGGCAATTAAATTGCAGAGTGAACGCCCCAGTCTGAAAACCCCGCAACAGGTTATTTTTTCTTTGCCACAAGGATAAAGTTGTTTGACGGCATATTGATTGGCTCCAAAACCTCCAACTCGGCTTGCATTTGCGCGCTTTGAACGGCTTGAAACGCTTTGTATCCGATCTCGGGATATTTGTTTTGCAAGCTTTCATGGAACGCTTTGTCATCATCACTGGCAAAATTTGTGCCATGCATAAAAGGCCCGTAAATCAGAAAAACCCCATTTTCAGACAAGGCCAAGGCAGCTTGAGAAATAAGGGCCTGCATTTCCGGTTCGCTGATCAGGTGCAGCAGGTTTGATAGAATAATCACGTCCTGCCCCATATTATCCACCGCCCAGCCGGGGTTGCAGGCATCCAGAAATATTGGCAAAAGAATATTGTCCAATCCGGATTCAATTGTGTGGGCAGCAATGCTTTTTAGACGGTCTGGTTCGATGTCGGTGGGCTGCCAGATAATATTTGGAAAAACAGCCGCATATCGCGGCACATGTTCGCCAGTGCCACTGGCAATTTCCAATGCTTTTCCGCTTGATGGGATAAACGGCCCAATGGCATCAATAATTGCCTCGCGATTACGAAACGCTGAGGGTGCATGCAGTTTATCGTGATCTTTAGGAATTGCGGTGCTGGCGATTTTTGACAGATTTGGGCGGTTTGGGGGCATCGCGCGGGCCTTTTTGAAAAAGATTTTCGAATTTTCGTGTAGCGGTGCAGTATACTCCGTCACGATTAAATTCGCTACGCTATCACATTGATAAATAATCCTCCCGCCCTTTGGTTGGGCATGGCCTCGCGATGCTCGGCTTTAGGTTTCGTTTTGGGGCTTCGGTTGGTATAGGTCGGAAAACCTCGAAGGGAAAACCAATGCCTGAAACAAAAATGGACCCAAGTATCAATGTGCTTGGCGGCGCATTGATCGCCTGTTCAAAAACGCCCCTGACCGGATTTTTTCGCGATGGTTGCTGCAATACCAGCGATATGGATAGGGGCAAACACACGGTCTGCGTTCAGGTCACCAAGGAATTTCTGGCGTTTTCGAAATACCTTGGCAATGACCTGTCGACGCCGCGCCCCGAATTTGGTTTTGCAGGCCTGAAAGACGGGGATCGCTGGTGCCTATGTGTGGATCGTTGGCTACAAGCCCATGAAGAAGGCGCCGCGCCGAATGTGGTTCTGGGTGCCACCCACCACAATGCGTTGGAGACCGTATCTTTGGCGATATTGAAAAGCAAAGCGCTGGATTTGAACTAACCGCCTTAATCAGCGTTCAGACCGCCAAGGCCACCATACCCCCCGCATGTCGGGCCAATTTGCCGGATAATTCCAGATCAAGAAAAGCATCCATAACCTGTTGGGCTGGTAAGCCAAGTTCGCGAATAAGCGTGTCTTCGGCTTGCGGCGTTGGTCCGAGCAGCAGCATAATTTGCGCAGGCAGCCCTTTGGATAAGGGCGCGGTCCGTTTGGTTGGCTCAGGCTCCAACGGCAGCTCCGGTTGATGGATTTGGCCCAATGTTTCAATGATATCGCTTGCATTGCGAATAAGCCCTGCACCATCCCGTATCAGCATATTACACCCCGAGGCCCGCGCATCCATCGGGTTGCCCGGCACAGCCATGACCTCTCGCCCCTGATTCAGCGCGTCACGCGCAGTTATTAGCGAACCGGATTTGGCTGCGCCCTCAATCACCACAACCCCTAGCGACAGGCCCGAAATAATCCGGTTTCGGCGTGGAAAATGGCGGGCTTGGGGCGCGGTTCCCATGGGCGCTTCGGATAATAACAAACCCTCCGCCATAATCTGGTCCGCCAAACCGGCATTCTCGGCTGGGTAAATACAGTCAATGCCACCAGCCAGCACTGCGATGGTGCCGGTTTTCAACGCGGCTTTGTGGCAAGCAGTATCAATGCCCCGCGCCAGACCGGATGCAACGCAATAATCAGCATTGCCCAACCCCTTGGCCAGCTTGGCCGCCATGCGAACCCCAAGCGAAGAAGCATTGCGCGCGCCCACTAATGCCACATTGGGCTGTTTGGCCAGCGCAATATTTCCAATGGCCCAGATAACCGGCGGCGGATCAGGGATGGTGGCAAGCAGCGGCGGATAATCCGCATCGCCAAGACATAACAGCCGCGCCCCGATTTTTTCGGCGGCAGACATTTCGGTTTCAGCCTGAGCGCGCGAAAAACTTTGATAAGAAGAAACACCGGACGCCGCCGCCAATTCAGGCAATGCTGCCAGCCCTGCTTTTGCCGACCCGTATTCACGAATAAGCCGGATAAACGTTGCCGGACCAACGCGGCGGGACCGGGCAAGGCGCAGCCATGCCAGCCGATCCGCATCTGATTTTGCAATTGCAGCAGCCGGTATTTTTTCGGATTGGGGATGTGAGGCCATCAGGATTCCGTGTTTTGCAGGAATCATTTTGCGCCAAATCTGGTTAACAGGTGATGAACAACATCAGGGTTTGACGTTTAAGCTGTTTGTTTTACGGTAAAGCAACGCCACATCGCCCAGATAAAAATCAACACCCCCGCAAACAGCAGAACCAATATAATATCCTCAATGCCAAATGTAATGCCGCTAGCTATTATCCCCCAATAACCCAAGCCAGCCGCCAGCGGCATGATTGCAGCCAGCAAATAACGGCTGCGCGGCGGCGGCTGTTTTAGCCTGTCAAAAAACCCTGTCGGACCATTTCTGGCGCGCGTCAGGGCTGCAAAGGTCAGACTAATTAACACCAATAAGCCCAGCGATAATGGAAAGAACGCCAATCCGGTGAATCCCAGCAAACCAGTGCTGATCAGGCCAACCAGTCCTATTTCCAACCAGCTTGCCTGAAAGCTGTGCATGGCCCCGCGATCCGTTAAAATCATGGCGCCGATCCAGATCGCGCCTGTTGCCAATACATACCCCCAGAATTGCTCAACGCTAAGCGGTGCCAGCGCGCCCGGTTCGGCATCTCCCCAGAACCATGTGGCCCAGACCGCCCAGCCTAACCCTGTCACTATAAACACGCCGATCAGCATCGGAGCAGACAAACACCGCATCGCCAAACGTATCAGATACCAGCCGATGATAACATCAATCAGCGCGTGCCAGCTAACGCTGGTCCAGAACCAGCTTATGGGGGGTGCCTCATGGGCAACTGGCACGATCATCGCTTCGGCAGCCCAGCCATAAAGCGAACCCGCCAGAACCAGCGCGGCAATCGACGAAACCGAAAACCTATCCAGCACAATCAGGAAAACATAAGCAAAAAGACAGTAATACATAGCCAGTTCCAGAAACCCCATCAGGTCGAAACCACTTGACAGACTGGCCAGCATCCCGCGCACAGGGCCTTCATTCAAAAAGAAATATTCTGAGAAAAACATCAGCAGCAAAGCAGTGCCCAAAACCGACACAAGCCGCCAAAACAGCGCGGTCACTGTGCTGATCCGCCAACTGTCAGGCCACCAATCAACAACGTTGGTTGCCCAACCCCGACCGGAACCGATTGGCCAGCTTTGCCACAAGAGCCAATTCCGGGATCCATTTTGCTATCATTGCCAATGGCTTTTATGTTTTTCAGCGCGGTTGCACCGTCGCCAATCAAAGTTGCGCCGCGCACCGGATTGGTGATTTTGCCACCTTTAACCCGATAAGCCTCGGTGCAGGAAAACACAAATTTGCCGTTGGTAATATCGACCTGACCGCCGCCAAAACCCACCGCGTAAATTCCATCTTCCAGTCCGTTAATCACGTCTTCTGGTGTTTCCGAACCGCTTTCCATAATTGTGTTGGTCATGCGCGGCATTGGCGCATGGGCATAAGATTGCCGCCGCCCGTTGCCGGTGGGTTTAACGCCCATTAGCCGCGCATTTTGGCGGTCTTGCATAAAGCCAACCAGAATACCGTCCTCGATCAAAACATTGCGCTGGCTCGGGGTGCCCTCGTCATCAAAACTAAGCGAGCCGCGCCGGTCAGGGATGGTGCCATCATCCACCACCGTCACACCCGGGGCTGCAATGCGTTGACCCATCAAACCGGCAAAAGCACTGGTTTTCTTGCGGTTGAAATCGCCCTCCAGTCCGTGGCCAATGGCCTCGTGCAACAAAATTCCGGGCCAGCCATTGCCAAGCGCCACGTCCATAACCCCGGCTGGTGCTGGTTCTGCTGACAGGTTCACCAGTGCAATACGCAATGCCTCACGTGTGGCGGATTGCCAGTGTTCTGGATCAAGCAACATGGTCAGCGTAGAGCGACCGCCAGACCCGTGCCCGCCAGAATCGCGCCGACCGTCCTGTTCAACAATCACCGAGACATAAAGCTGGGTCATCGGGCGCGCATCGCGCAGATGTGTGCCCTCGGGGCGCAAAATATCGATTTCTTGCAGACTGGCGGCAAGGGTTGCCGAAACCTGCACCACTCGGCTGTCAAGTTCGCGGGCAAAATTGTCAATTTCCCGCAGGGTTTCGATTTTTACACCAAATGTGGCATCGCCAATTGGGTCATTATCCGTATACAGCCGCTGATTGGTTGCGGCAGGTGCCATAGCCATCGTGCCGCCACCCGCAGCAACCGCCAAGCGCGCGGTTTGTGCGGCGCGTTTCAGGCTGGCTTCGGTCATTTCGGTGGAATGGGCATATGCCGCGGTTTCACCAAGAATGGCGCGCAAGCCAAACCCTTCGCTGGCGTTATAGCTGGCGTTTTTCAATCGTCCATCATCAAAGGTCAGAACCTCTGAGCGCCGCCGCTCCAGAAATAATTCTCCGTCATCGCCGCCTTGAGTCGCAAAACGCAGATGGCTCAACGCCTTTTCCATGTCAAAATTGTCTTCAAAAGGGCGAAAAGCAGGCTGTTGGCTGTTCATAGGATGAATCCAATTCAAGTTGACCATAAAATATAGCAAGAGCGGCTGAATGCCGCAAACGCATATCTTGTTATTATGCTCACAATATGGTCTTTCACAGCTAAGAGACAACCGGTGCGCGGCTGATTTGCTTTTACCGGCCAAATATTTGACAAAAGAACCGCCATGAATAGGGGAATACATAATGCAATTTAATAGGCTTTTCAGTGGGTTGAGTGCTGCAATGGGCGGAATGACATTAGCCGGTGCTGCATTTGCACAAGACGCGCTTGTGGGTCTCGAATCTATTGGTGTGCCAAAACCGGGCGGCATAGGATTTCAGCCCGCTGTGACTGAACTGGCCCGTGATCAACAATGGCTGGATGGCATGGTGCTGATTATCATCACCGTTATTACAATTTTTGTAACGCTTTTAATGGCTTGGACGGTTGTCCGGTATAACCGTCGTGCAAATGCAACACCTGCAACTTTTACCCACCACTCCCTGATCGAAATTCTCTGGACAGTAATTCCGATTATCATTCTGATTGTCATCGGTTCCTTTTCGATGCCGCTTTTGTTTAAGGAACTGGAAACCCCGCCAAGTGACCTGACCATCAAAGTGACCGGCAATCAATGGTATTGGACCTATAGCTACCCCGAAAACGAATTTGAATTTGACAGCCATATGATTGGCGCAACGGCAACGCTGGATAAATCTGTTGATCCTAATGATGAATTTGTAACCCCCTTTGTGATGGATGAATTTATGGCCATCAAGCTGGAAAACAACGGCTATGCGGCTGATGAATTCTTGTTGGCAGCAACCAATCCGCTGGTGGTGCCGGTTGGCAAAGTTGTGCGTGTTCAGGTCGAGGGTTCAAACGTGAACCACGCATTTGCCCTGCCTTCATTTGGCATAAAAATTGATGCTATTTCTGGGCGGCTTAACGAAACATGGTTCCGCGTTTCTGCTGACCCTGATGATGTCGAAGCAGGCACCGATAGCGACGCCAATTATATCGGCACTTATTTTGGTCAATGTTCGGAGCTGTGCGGCGTCTATCACAGCTATATGCCGATTGTTGTCAAAGTGGTTTCGCAAGAAGACTATGAAACATGGCTGGCAGCCGCGATTGTTGAATTTGGCGGCATAGAATCTGTTTCGATGGCTTCCAACTAATATGGCTGAAACCTCTTGGGATAAAGCAT
The DNA here is from genome assembly GCA_003228875.1 of Rhodobacterales bacterium. Taxonomy (GTDB): domain Bacteria; phylum Pseudomonadota; class Alphaproteobacteria; order Rhodobacterales; family Rhodobacteraceae; genus UBA3077. The sequence goes on along the minus strand of QIGK01000054.1, from coordinate 8,164 downwards.
ATGAGACCCAGTTCGGCGATTATGTCGAACTGCTAAAGCCTCGGGTTATGCGACTGGTGATTTTCACCGCTGCGGTGGGCATGTTTGTAGCGCCAATAGCTGTGCATCCCGTGATTGCTTTTGCTTCCATTCTTTGTATTGCGGTGGGCGCTGGCGCGTCCGGCGCGTTGAATATGTGGTGGGACCGAGACATCGACGCGATCATGAAGCGCACCGCTGGCCGCCCCATTCCGTCGGGGCGTGTTGAACCCGGTGAGGCATTGGCGATTGGCGTTACGCTGTCAGTTATGTCGGTGGTGATGTTAGGTCTGTTTGCCAACATTGCTGCGGCAGCATTACTAGGTTTTACAATCTTTTTCTATGCGGTGGTTTATTCCATGTGGCTAAAGCGCGCCACGCCTCATAATATTGTCATAGGCGGCGCGGCGGGGGCTTTTCCACCGATGCTGGGCTGGGTTGTGGCTACCGGCGGAATTGGCATTGAACCTGTTTTAATGTTTGCGCTGATTCTAATCTGGACCCCACCGCATTTCTGGGCACTGGCCCTGTGGCGCAATGACGATTACAAAGCGGCCAAAATACCGATGTTGCCCGTAACCCATGGCACCAAAACCACCCGCAACAATATTCTTGGATACAGCGTATTGTTGATCCCGATTTCACTGGCGCTTGCGTTCACCCAAATTGGCGGTCTGGTATATTTTTCGGTGGCTGTGGTGTTAAATATTTTGTTTCTACTGGGCGCCATTCGGGTTTTTTGGCGCAGTGATGCTGATAATTTGGCAGATAATTTCCGCGCTGAAAAACAACTGTTTGCTTTTTCAATTCTGTATCTGTTCTTGCATTTTGTTCTTTTGCTGGCAGAGGCGGCTTTGCGCGGCCTTGATCTGGCCCCAACCTTTCTGGTGCTATTATGAGCTTTCACCCTCAACATGATCTTCACAAACGTCGCAAAGGCCGCAATATGGCGGTGGGCCTGTTGCTGGGCGCTTTTGTCGTGATCGTTTTTGCGGTCTCGATTGTGAAACTTAGCCAACCCCAAAATATCGATAGAAACGCGCCAAATTATCGGGCCACGGTGGCTGACCAATGATCGCACCTACCAAAAATAACAAAGTTGTTGTCCGGCTGGTTAGCCTTGTGGTTTTTATGGGGGTGCTGGCCTATGCCTCGGTGCCGTTTTACGACTGGTTTTGTCGGGTGACCGGATATGGCGGCACCACGACAACCGCTGAGCAACCTAGCGATTTAATTTTGGACGAAACCATGATCGTCCGTTTTGCCGCCAGCACTGGCGATGGCATGCCGTGGGAATTCAAACCCTTGCAAAGGGTGATGGAAGTGCGCATAGGCGAGGTCGGTTTGGCCTTTTATGAGGCTTATAACCCGACCGACAGGCCCATGGCGGGCTCAGCCACTTATGGCGTTGCACCATTTTCCGCCGGTAATTTCTTTGCTAAGATTGATTGCTTTTGCTTTGAATTGCAGGTCTTGCAACCCGGAGAGCGGGTTAGAATGCCGGTGACCTTTTTTGTTGATCCAGACATTGTCGATGATTTGGATGGCAAACGGATAAGCTCGATCACGCTTTCTTATACTTTCTATGAAACCGATATGCCGGAAACAGACCTTGCCTCTGTTGACCCGGCCAATGATAATCAAGATAATTCGGTCAATTGACCAAAATAAGGGACCCAGACCATGGCACATGAAAAAAATCACGATTACCACATTTTGCAGCCAAGCCCTTGGCCGCTGATGGGGGCGCTTTCAGCGTTTATCCTGTTCACGGGTTCGGTGATGTATATGAATACCGACTGGCCTTGGGTTATGATTGTTGGTCTTTTGGGTGTGCTTTATACCATGTATGTCTGGTGGGCTGATATTATAGCTGAAAGCCATGTCGGTGATCACACGCCAGTGGTTAAAATCGGTTTACGGTATGGCATTATCATGTTCATCGCCTCTGAGGTTATGTTCTTTGTCGCTTGGTTCTGGATATTCTTTAAGTCGGCCATGTATCCAATGGACCAGATTGACGGTATCATCCTAACCGCAACCCAATGGCCCCCCGTTGGTATCGAAACCTTTAACCCTTGGCACTTACCGCTGATCAACACATTGATCCTGTTGTGTTCAGGCGCAGCAGCCACTTGGGCACACCATGCGATTGCCCATGAAAACAACCGCAAAGATCTGAAAACCGGTTTGCTTATCGCGATATTGCTCGGCGTATTTTTTACGGCTCTGCAAGCTTATGAATATTACCATGCGACTTTTAGCTTCTCGGGCAATATTTATGGCAGCATATTTTTTATGGCCACAGGGTTTCATGGATTCCATGTAATTGTCGGCACCATCTTTTTGGGCGTGTGTTACTTGCGTGCACTGCGCGGTCATTTCACCCCCGAAAGCCATATCGGCTTTGAGGGCGCGGCTTGGTATTGGCATTTTGTTGATGTGGTGTGGTTATTCCTGTTTGTCTCGGTTTATGTCTGGGCTGGATAACCTGCCTAAAACAATTCACAAAACGCGGGTCGCTTTGGCCCGCGTTTTTGTTTGGAGAATTCAATGTCTAAACCCATGATCATTCCGGCGCTGTTCGGCGTGATCGGTGTTATCGTTCTGGTCATGCTGGGCAATTGGCAAATTGACAGGTTGGCGTGGAAAACCACCATGCTCGCCAATATCGAAACACGCTTGTCAGCGCCGCCTGTGCCGTTGCCCGATGTGTTAGTGCCCGATCAGGACCGGTTTTTATCGGTGCAGGTCAGCGGTGAAATGGGCAGTGATGAAATTCATGTTCTTTCCTCCTCGCCCGCAACCGGCCCGGGTTTTCGTATCATAGTGCCCTTTACGCTGGCAGACGGCCGGCGCATTCTGGTTGATCGGGGCATTGTTCCCGATCAGTTCAAAAATGATCCAAGGCCAGTGGAAAACGGCACGCTTTTTGGCAATCTGCTTTGGGCGGCGGATTTTGATAAATACACGCCGCAAAATGATATTGAGGGCAATATCTGGTTTTCCCGCGCTGCTGAACCCTTGGCAAAGGCCTTGAATACTGAGCCGGTGTTTCTGGTGATGCGCTCAACCACTTTGTCCAGTGGCCCGCTGCCTTTGGCGGTGGGGTTGAATACGCCCAACAATCATCTGGAATATGCGATAACTTGGTTTGGTTTTGCCATTGTCTGGGCGTTCATGACACTGTATCTGCTATGGCGGATCAAACATCGCACAAATTGAAAGCGGCAAGATGAAATATATTTCGACACGGGGTCAAAGCCCTGAGCTGAATTTTGAACAAGCAATGCTTAGCGGGCTGGCCCGCGATGGCGGGCTTTATGTTCCAGCGGAATGGCCGCAAATGTCCAAGCCGGAAATCGCGGCGCTGGCTGGGCTTTCTTATGAGGATGTTGCCTTTCGGGTTATGAAACCTTTTATTGGAGATACTTTTTCGGTGGATGAATTTCGCGGCATTCTAAAACGTGCTTATGCAGGTTTTCACCACTCGGCACGGGTGCCGCTGGCACAAATCAGCAGCAATGATTATCTGCTGGAACTACATCACGGGCCAACTTTGGCTTTCAAAGACGTAGCCATGCAATTGATCGGCCAGATGTTCGAAGCCTCGCTGAAACGCTCTGGCAAGCGGGTCACCATTGTTGGCGCAACGTCGGGCGATACCGGCTCTGCTGCGATTGATGCTTTTAAGGGGCTGGATTCGGTGGATGTGATTATCCTTTACCCCCATGGTCGTGTGTCCGAAGTGCAGCGTCGCCAAATGACAACACCCACGGAAAGCAATGTGCATGCGCTGGCAATGGACGGGGATTTTGACGATTGTCAGGCGCGGCTAAAAGATATGTTCAATGATTTTGAATTCCGCGAAGCAGTGCAACTGGCGGGGGTCAATTCGATCAACTGGGCGCGGGTAATGGCGCAGGTAGTTTATTTCTTTACTTCGGCCGTTAGCTTGGGCGCGCCGCATCGCAAGGTTTCCTTCACGGTGCCAACCGGTAATTTTGGCGATATTTTTGCGGCTTATGTGGCCAAACGCATGGGTCTGCCGATTGACCGTCTGGTGATTGCCACCAACCAGAACGACATTCTGCACCGCACTTTACAGGCTGGTGAGCATCTTAAAAAAGGCGTAACCCCCAGCATTAGCCCGTCGATGGATATTCAGGTTAGCTCCAATTTTGAACGGTTGTTGTTTGATCTCTATGACCGCGAAGGAAGTGCCGTGACGCAACTGATGGATGAGCTTGGGGCAGGCGGATTTAACTTATCCCAAGGGGCGCTGGCCAAGTTGCGCAGCGAATTTGACAGCGGCAATTGCTCAGAAACGGAAACCAGTGCTGAGATATCGGAAATGTTAGCCCAGACCGGTGAATTGCTTTGCCCGCATTCCGCCGTGGCAACCAAAGTTGCCAAAGATCAACGCGGCGATCCCAGCGTGCCAATGGTGGCGCTGGCAACCGCCCATGCTGCCAAATTTCCCGACGCGGTCGAATCCGCAACCGGCATCCGGCCAGCATTGCCGCCGCACATGGCGGGCCTGTTTGAACGCCCTGAACGGGTGACGCGGGTTGCCAATGATTTAGAGGCCCTGAAGGCGGTTATCTTGGAAAGGTCACGGATTTGAGCGTGCAATTTCATACGCTGTCAAACGGGTTTCGCATTTTGACAGAAAACATGGCCGGGCTAAAATCTGCCAGCATTGGCGTTTGGGTCGATGTGGGGACCCGCAATGAAACCGCAGCCCAGAACGGTATCGCGCATTTTTTGGAACATATGGCTTTTAAGGGCACCAAACGGCGTTCATCACTGGATATTGCCGAAAGCATCGAAAATGTTGGCGGCTTTCTGAATGCTTATACCAGCCGCGAAACCACTGCTTATTATGCGCGAGTGTTGCAAAATGACGTGCCGCTGGCCTTGGATGTGCTGGCTGATATTTTGCGCAATTCCACCTTTGAACCCCGCGAAATAGAGATCGAGCGCGGCGTAATTATTCAGGAAATCGGCCAAAGCCTTGATACACCCGATGATGTGGTTTTTGATTGGCTACAAGAGGTCGCCTACCCCGATCAACCGATGGGCCGGTCGATATTAGGACCAGCGGAGCTTGTTCAGGCGTTCAATCGCAGTGATCTGTCGGGGTTTGTGGCGCAAAACTATGGTCCTGAAAACCTAATTCTGTCTGCGGCAGGGGCGGTTGATCACGACAAAATCGTCGCGCAAGCCGAAGCATTGTTTGGCGATATGCCTAAATCGAAACCCGATAGTTTAATCTCGGCCAGCTTTACTGGCGGCGAGCGTCGGGAAATTAAACAACTGGAGCAGGCCCATTTTACGCTGGCATTTGAGGCTCCGAACTATTCAGGCCAAGAAATTTACGCGGCGCAAGTCTATGCCTTGATCTTGGGTGGCGGCATGTCTTCGCGCTTGTTTCAAGAAATCCGCGAAAAACGCGGGCTTTGTTATTCCATTTTTGCCAGCGTCGCCCCAAGCGTTGATACGGGCATGTTCAGCATTTATTCGGGCACTTCCGGCGATCAGGTTTCTGAGCTGGCAGGGTTGACCATTTCGGAAATCCGCCGATCAGCAGATACTATTTCTGAAGCTGAGGTAGAACGCGCAAGGGTGCAAATGAAAGCCGGTATGCTGATGGGGCTGGAAAGCCCCTCGGCGCGCGCCGAACGCATGGCCCGGGCCATGACAATTTGGGGCAAAGTGCCAACACTGGAAGAAACCGTAGCCAAAATCGAAGCTGTGAATGTGACCGCAGTGCGGGGCTTTGCCAGCGAATTATGCGGGCGCAATTCTGCGGCTATGGCGCTTTACGGGCCAGTTGATGCCGCGCCAGAATTGCCCGAGCTGTTGGCAGCATTGTCCGCATAATGTTTTGGCGGCAGACAGCTCCGGTTCTTCAGACCGAACGGTTGGTGCTTAAGCTGCCAAACAAAAATGACTATGCGGCTTGGGCAAAAATCCGACTTGAGGGCGACAGTTTTTTGGCCCCGTGGGAACCGGTTCGGGCAGATGATTACGCCACGCGGCGGGCTTTTTTGAACCGGGTATACTGGGCTGATCGTTCCAGCAAGGCCCAAACCGCAATGCCGTTTTTGATAACGCAGCGCCGCAATGGCCAGCTTTTGGGTGCGCTCACCCTTGATAATATTCGCAAGGGCGCCTCAATGGCAGCCACGGTCGGCTATTGGATCGGGCCGGAATTTTCCCGCCAAGGCTATATGCGAGAGGCGCTGTCTGCGGTGGTGCATTACAGCTTTAGTGAACTGGACCTAAGCCGCGTCGAAGCAGCATGCTTGCCGGAAAACAGAGCCTCGCGCGCCTTGCTTGAACAAGCGGGTTTCAAATATGAAGGCGTCGCGCAAAGCTATTTGCAGATCGCGGGCCGCTGGCGCACCCATGTATTATATGCCAATATACGCCGCGACAGGCGAGGAAAAACCAGTGCCGGACAGGGCCTAAATGCTGAATGACGCAACATCTGAATTTTTGAACAAGCTTGAAAACCAGCTTGGTAAAAATTGTTTACGCGCGCCAGAACCAAGGGATTTATCAGAACCTCGCGGCATGTACACAGGTCAGGCCGCCGCGGTATTGCGGCCCACTGATACGCATCAGGTTTCCGATATTCTGGCGGCCTGTAACGCGGCGCGGGTCGGGGTAGTGCCGATGGCAGGCAACACAGGGCTGACAGGGGGGCAAACCCTGCAAGACGGGGCATTGCCAGTGATAATTTCGATGGAACGCATGACAAATATCCGCGAAATATCCGTTGAAAATAACACGATGACAGTCGAATCCGGTACAATTCTGGCAGATATTCGGGCTGCTGCTTCAAATGAAAACCGCTTATTTCCCTTGGCTTTGGCCTCTGAAGGAACTTGCAGAATTGGCGGTAATCTGGCGACCAATGCGGGGGGCGTTAATGTTTTACGCTATGGCAACACCCGTGATCTTTGTCTGGGGTTGGAGGCGGTTTTGGCGGATGGCACCATAATTGGCGGCTTAAAATCGCTCCGCAAAGATAACACGGATTATGATCTGCGCCATCTGATGATCGGGTCAGAGGGCACATTGGGCATTATCACCACATCGGTTTTACGTCTTTATCCACAGCCAAAGCACCAATTTGCCGCGATGCTGGCTGTGCCTTCACCCAAAGAAGCGCTGGCGCTTTTGACCATGATGTCTGATCAACTGGAGGGTAGGGTCTCTGCTTTTGAACTAATTGACCGCACGGGGCTGGATTTTTTGATCGAAAAGGTTATCCCCTTCAAAGAACCGTTTTTACGTGCTTACCCTTGGATGGTATTGATGGATTGCGGCGGTGGCGACGGGCTGCAAGATGCGATGGAACAAGCGTTGGCCAAAGCCATGGAAGCAGGGCTGGTTGTTGACGCAGTGCTGTCACAAACCCTTGGCCAACACCAAGCCTTGTGGCAAATTCGAGAGACCATCCCTGAAGCCAATAAAAAAATCGGACCAATTTCGTCCCATGATATTTCAGTGCCGATCGCTCGCGTGCCAGCGTTTATTGACGCAGCGCATAAGCTGGTTGATCGGCGTTTCCGGATCAATTGTTTTGGCCATATGGGCGACGGAAACCTGCATTACAATGTTTTTCCGCCAAAGGGCGATTCCCCTAAAAACTATCTACATTTACAGCCGGAAATCAACGGCTCTATTTATGATCTGGTGGCTGAATTTGGCGGTAGTTTCAGCGCTGAACACGGAATTGGGCGATTAAAAGCCGCTGACTTGGCCCATTATGGTGACAAAGGCCAGCTTTTGGCGATGCGCAAGGTCAAAGACGCGCTTGATCCAAACGGCATCATGAATCCCGGCGCGGTTTTTGCCTAGCCGCTAAATTCGGTGATATGAGGCAGATCAAAACCCGTCCCACCCATGCAAAACGCCCCCTTGCCGTTCGAGCAAAGAGGCGTGATCCAGACTTGGCCGTCTGATGCAAGTAGCACCCGAATTTCCTCGGGCTTAGGGCAGATTATGGTTAAGGGGTTTAGGAATGGTTACCAAATTCGATTATTGCCGATGCAGCGGGCAGATTTTGTCGAACTGTTTGAAATTATGCGAGGATTGCCGGTAACCATCCGGTTGCTCGACCCGCCATTAC
>QIGK01000093.1 GCA_003228875.1 Rhodobacterales bacterium | reverse complement strand
TCTGCCATGCCCATGGCAAGCGCGCATACCTGACCCTCAACCTGTTTTCCCACAACAAAGACGTGCCAAAACTGGAAGAATATATCGACACAGTGCGCCGCGTGAAACCGGATGGCTTGATCATCGCTGACCCCGGCGTGTTTCAGTTTGTCAAAGAACGTGCGCCAGACCTGCCGCTGCATATCTCAACACAAAGCAATGTTTCAAGCTGGCTGTCGGTGAATTTCTGGGAAGCCCAAGGCGCGGAACTGGTGGTGCTGGCGCGCGAAGTTTCTTTTGCTGAACTAACAGAAATCCGCGAAAAATGCCCCGATATCCAGCTAGAGGCCTTCGTTCACGGTGCCATGTGCATGACCTATTCGGGCCGCTGCTTGCTCAGCAATTTCATGTCGGAACGCGGCGCCAACCAAGGCAATTGCGCCAATGCTTGCCGCTGGAACTATAACGTGCGCCTACGCATGAAAGACGGCACGGTGCAGGAGCTGGATATCAACGAGTCCAACGTCGATATGTTCGAATTCCTGCTGGAAGAAGGCCACCGTCCCGGCGAACTGATGCCGATCGAGGAAGACGGGCGCGGCTCATACATCCTCAATTCCCGTGATCTGTGCATCATGCCCAAACTCGACGAATACCTGAAAATCGGGGTGGACAGCCTCAAGGTCGAAGGCCGAGGTAAATCCGAATATTACGTTGCCGTGGTGGCACGCGCCTATCGCATGGCGATTGATGACTGGTATGAAGACCCCAAAAACTGGAACCCGCGCCAATACATGCGCGAATTGGAAACGGTGGGCAACCGAGGCTACACACTGGCTTTCCATGATGGCCGTCTCACCAATTATGCCCATGATTTTGAACAAACGGAATCCTTGGCCAATTGGGAATACGCGGGCGTGGTCACCCGCGTCACCAATGATGCTTTCCATGTCGCAGTGAAAAATAAACTAGACGCTGGCGAGGTGCTGGATTTTGTCTCGCCAACTTCGCGCGAAACCATGCTGCTGCGCCTATATGATTTTGAGAACGCCAAAACCGGAGCCATCACCGATGCCGTGCATGGTGGCGCACAGGTCACCATCCGTATTCCCTTCAGCCTGTTTGATCAGGAAAACACCACCACCCTAAAAGCCAAATTCCCCGAATTCACTGTGCTGCGCAAAGAAAAAGCCCTGACCAAAGAACAATGGAATCGCCTGAAATTTGACAAATTGGTGCAAGGGCTGGAAACCAGCGGCAAGCAAAATGACGAAACTTATACCAAACGCCGCGACGCACTGGCAAACGCAGTCGATGAAAAAGCCGCAGGGCGCAAACACAAAACCAACCGCGTTGGCGTGGATGGCTGCTGCGGCAAAGGCTGCAATGGCTGCCTGATTTTCTGGCAAGACGATATGTATGCCAAAGCCCGCGAAGTCCTGCAAAACCGCAAAAACGGCGAACAGCTCACCAAAGCCGAAGCCAAAGAATTAAAAATCGCTTAACTTCTTCTTTTCATAAATACTCGCGCCGCAGGCTGGCCTGCCGAGGCGAAGCCGAGGCCACGCCCAAAGGGAGGTGGCAAAGCCGCCGCACTGCGGGAGTATTACTTTCACCCGGCGCGCAACAGCCGGTCCTGATAACTCGGCTGATCCCAGCTTGATTGTGCCAACCACTGATGTTGCGGCTGGCGCTGGCTCAAACTCTCATCAATCGCCACCTCATCAAACCCGCAGCGTCGCGCATGTGAATATTGGTCGGAAATCAAATGCCCAAAAGCCCGCAACCTGCCGGTAAACCCTAATGCCCGCAGCCGCCGCGCGAGGCTAAACCCGCGGCCATCGCTAAAACTGGCGAAACCAATCCGTATGGTGTTCAACTGGCCAAACAGCCTTACAATTTCAAAAGCGTCCGCATCGCTGGACAGGTCGAGAAACCTGTTAGTGGCTGAAATTTCTTCCAGCGGCACAAATTCCACATCCAAAAGATCATCCGCTTGAAAACCTTCGTCTTTGATCAAAACACTCATGTCATTGCTCCTTTATGCTGCAGGGCGGACAATTTTTCCGCCCTCAAAATGGATGCCACATTCAACTTTGTCTGCACCGCGCCAACGTCCGGCGCGCGGGTCTTCACCCAAGCCAACCTTTGATGTGCAAGCCGCGCAACCGATGGAGCTAAACCCTTTGGCCGCCAGCGGGTGGCGTGGCAAATCATGTTTGTTAAAATAAGCAGAAATATCTTCTCGCGCCCAATCCACCAACGGGTTCAGCTTAACCCGCTTGTCGTCATTCTCCACCTCTGCAAGATCAGCGCGCAGCGCCGTTTGGTGGCGTTTGCGCCCGGACACCCATGTGTCATAGCCTTCCAGCGCAGCCTCCAATGGGGCGATTTTTCGCAAAGCACAGCAACTGTCGCTATCCTCAAGATGCAACCGGCCAAACGGATCCTTGCGGCGCAGGGTAAATTCGTCCGCACGGATAATTTGCACATTTTCCAAGCCAAAATGCGCTGCCAGTTCTACCTGATAATCCAGCGTTTCCTGAAACAGCATTTGGGTGTCAACAAACAGCACCGGCGCGGCTTTGTTCACCTGCGCCAGCATATGTAACAGCACAGCTGATTCCGCGCCAAAAGACGAAACCAACGCGGCTTTGCCATAACGCCCACGCACAAAAGCATCTTTCAATATATCAAGCGGCATTTTGTGATCCTTCCACCGGGTAAAGTGCCAATTTAAACGGCGCTTCGCCAAGGCGCTTAAAGCATTGCAAAAATGTTTCCGAGGCATCCTCGCGGATGTCCAGATAAGCCATCAACAGCCGTTCAATCGCAGGCAAAATGGCTTTATCCGAAAACCCCGGCCCCGCGCGTTTGCCGATCACCATGTTCTCAGAACCATCCCCGCCCAGCGTAATCTGATAGCTCTCGACCCCGTGTTTTTCCAAACCCAAAATGCCGATATGACCGACATGATGATGCCCGCAGGCATTGATGCAGCCGGAAATCTTGATCTTGAGCGGGCCAATGTCGCGCTCCAGTTTCAATTCCTCAAACCGCAAGGCAATGTCTTTGGCCACCGGAATGGACCGCGCCGTTGCCAGCGCGCAATAATCCATGCCGGGGCAAGCGATAATATCCGACAACAGGCCAATATTGGCGGTTGCCAGACCCGCGTCGCGCAGCCGCGCATGCACTGCGGGAATATCAGCGCGGCGAATATGCGGCAGGATAATATTTTGCTCATGGCTGACCCGCAGCTCATCATGACCAAATTCTTCTGCAATATCAGCCAGTGCGCGCATCTGGTCCGATGTCGCATCGCCGGGCGTTGCCCCAACCGCTTTTAAGGAAACCGTAACCATGGCGTAGGCCGGGTTTTTATGTTCCGCCAAGTTGGTATCAACCCAGCTTTGCAATAGCGGGTCAGATTCCAATGCATCGTCCAGCACGGTAGAGCGGGTGTTATTAAAAACTGGCGGTTCAAACGCTGCGTCAATCGGAGCCTGAATGCTGTCCGGCACGCCTTTAAACGCAGCTTTGCTTAGCACAAACTGAGTATCGATCCGCGCTTTCAGCACGTCCAGACCGGTTTCCTGCACCAGAATTTTTATGCGCGCTTTATATTTGTTATCGCGCCGCCCGTTCAGGTTATAGACCTGCAAGACCGCCTCCAGATACGGCAGCAAATCCGCCTTGGGCAGAAATTCCTGCACGGTTTTGCCAACCATCGGCGTGCGGCCTAATCCGCCGCCAATCACAACCTCATAACCCGCCTCACCCGCATCATTGCGGCGCAGATAAAGCCCGATGTCATGGGCGCGCACCACAGCGCGGTCATGTTTTGCCCCTGAAACCGCAATTTTGAACTTGCGCGGCAAATAAAGGAATTCCGCATGGTCAGTTGACCATTGGCGCAGCAATTCCGCTGTGGGCCGTGGGTCTTCATATTCGTCCAACGCCGCGCCAGCGAAATGATCCGCCGTTACGTTGCGAATGCAATTACCGCTGGTCTGGATGGCGTGCATTTCAACATCGGCCAAGGCCTCCAGAATATCACCAACATCGGAAAGCTTTGGCCAGTTATATTGTATATTTTGCCGCGTGGTAAAATGCCCATACCCCTTATCCCAACGGTCCGCAATATACGCCAACTGCCGCATTTGCCGCCCGTTCAGGGTGCCGTAGGGCACCGCAACCCGCAGCATATAAGCGTGCAATTGCAGATAAAGCCCGTTCATCAAACGCAGGGGTTTGAACTCGTCTTCGGTTAATGCACCGGAAATACGACGGTCAATCTGTCCGCGAAACTGGTCGATACGATCCCGCACAAAACCTTCGTCAAAATCATTGTAAATATACATCTTATCCGGCCTGCTTGCCGTGAAAATAATTGCTTGGCCCAACAGCGCGAAACGCTTCGCGGAAATGGGTGGCATCCGCCAAATATGCGCCAACATGCAGACCGGTTTGTAAATTGGCGGCGGTCAAGGTCAGCGCAGCAATATCAGCATTTTCCATCAAAACTGCATCCGCAGCTTGGCGCGACCACGAACCCGTTGCGGTCAGATAAATACTGTCCCCTTCAATCAAATGATTGGAAGTAATAATCTGCGGCGTAAAAATTCTGGCCATCTGATCGCTCCTGCTCTGGTCTTTTCTAACTAATCGCATTAGAACATTATTCTAGTATTAGGGGAATATTCTGGCGTAAATAAGGACATGCCTGTCGAAAACCGCGATTTTCAAGAAAAAATTTCCAATATAGAAGGACCTTATCAAATGACAAACCAGCTAGACCCGATCGACCGGAAAATTCTTTTGACTTTGCAAAGCGATACCAACCAACCGTTGGAGGAAATCGCCCGTAAAGTTGGCGCTTCTAAGACACCCGTATGGAACCGGATTCGCAAACTTAAGAAGCTTGGTATCATCAAACGCGAGGTGGCGCTGCTTGATCCAGAAAAGCTGGGCCTTGATGCGTGTTTCTTTGTGTTGATCCGCACATCCGAGCACGAAGCAGATTGGCAGAAAAAATTCCTGAAAACCCTGAAACAGCGCCCCGAAGTGCTGGAAGCCCACCGGCTGGCGGGTGATATTGATTACATTCTCAAAGTCCGGGTCAAAAATGCCAAGGCCTATGACACCTTTTACCAAGCCCTGATCGCCGAGGTAAAAATTTTTAATGTTACCGCGCTTTTATCGATGGAAGAGCTAAAATCAACCACACAACTGCCAATTTTATAAATTCTTTCCTTGATTTAGGCTGGATTCAGGTGAACACTAGGCGCGTTGAAAAAATTATCTTTTGATAAAAAACTATAGACGGAGAATATTGATGAAACGAACAAATCTCGGCATGCTGGTTGCAGCCGGTCTTTTATTGCCATCAGCCGCATTGGCACAATTAAGCGTTTGTGGCGTTTCCCCATCCGAAGTGCTGCAATTCGGCGGTTTTGGTGCTGATGTTGCCGACATTGGCAGCCCCATCCAGATGCAGGTGCAACTGACACCGGGTGTTTCCAATTACCTGCAATTTGAGGTTTCCTCAGCAACCGATGTCCGCATCGAAGCCACCGATGAAAGCGGCGTAGACCCCGTGATGGTTTTGCTTGACGTGTCAGGCAATGAAATTGCATCAGATGATGATGGCGGTGGTGGGCGTGCATCACGTATTGAGGCATCCCTCAACGCCGGTTCTTATTGTGCGCGGGTTTATAACTTCTCCAGCACTGATGGCCCAACAACCGTTCAACTCGGCCGATTGGAGCACGACCCCATCACAGCAGGCTTTTCCGGCGGTGGTGGTGGCGCATCTGACCCTTGTACCGCAACAACACCTGCCACGGCCTTGGCGTTTGGCGCGCTTAACGGTGCAATTGCCAATGGCAATACCCTGACCATTTCCCGGACCGGTGACATTTCCTATCACCGTTTCACGCTGGATGCGCCAATCCCGATAACACTTAAGGCCACAAACCCTGATGCTGACCCAGTGCTGCGCTTGTATGATTCCCTTGGAAATCTAGTTGCGGAAAACGATGATTATGACGGGCTTAATTCGCAGATCGACTTGCAGACCGCGCTTAATCCCGGGGAATATTGCGTTGCCGTCAGCGCGCTTTCCGATGGGTCCTTGCCCATTGAATTCAGCGTTACTGAGTTTAACGAACAGGCATTTTTAACCGCCCGTTACGATTCAGCTGAGGCAGCGCCAGCCATTGGTGGCACCCATCCGATTGACAGTATCGGCACTGTGGCCGCCTCGTTCTCTGGTGATGTTCTTGTCAGCGGCGTTGCCCGCTGGATTTCGTTTGAAATTCAGGAACCATCCTTGGTGCTGATTCAGGGTTTTGGCAATGGCGATGCGGACCCACAATTGTATCTGTTTTCCGATCGTGGCGAACAGCTGGATTATAACGACGATAGCGGCACCGACACTGACAGCCAGATCGCACGAGAATTATTCCCGGGGCAGTATCTGATTGCAGTAATGCTGTATGGGTATGAGGATGGCGACCAGTCACAGCCGGTACGCTTGTCGGTCACCCGTTATGTTCGTGCCCGCTAATTGGCGCAAATACTGAACATAAGGCCCGCCCTGTTTGGGGCGGGTTTTTTTCCGTTTTCTGTGCAAAACGCCAAACACAGTAGGCCCGTCCAACAGAGTATTATTACTTATGCCATGGTACATATTTGAATAAATTCATTGGCGACCCAATTTTTTAGAGGATTGTATTTTCATGGCAAAAATTGATACTAACGAGATCTTTCAAGTAGATTTTCCTATGTCATCCGGAGGGTCTGTTATGGTCAAATGTTTCAGTAAACATTTTGTTAATGGCAGACTAATCAGCCGGAGGGAAATTTCGCTTCGCAAATCCCGACGCAATCTGCGTGGCAATTTACGTGGTGCAGGGGAGCTGGATGAGCAAGGAGGAGTTGTACAATTTGTTTGGCAAGTTAAGATAAATATATTTATTGCGGATGCATTTTCGAAGAGTATGACCACCGGCAATGGTGAAATAGTCCAATCAATAGAATACAGCCCGCCAGACTCACGAGGGCGCGTGCGGCTCCGGCCAGTGCGGCGCTCACGCGCCATGCCCCGAACCTCAGGTCACTTAGATATTGGTTTTTCGGTGGATCCTCCCGAAGGGCGTATATCTGGCGCGCGCGCTACTTTCAATTCGGCTTTCGAAATCAGTTTCTCAGAACCGCGTAGTAGCGGTGCTGTCACACTAGGTCCTATCAGTTTTGGTGGACAGGGTAACACAAACTCAAGTAGCATATTTTGTACATCTGATGCTGGATTTACGGTGGCAAGATAGCAGTTTTCACAACTCAATATCGTCTTTATCAAAGGTGTAATAGCCTATTGCGCACCCTAATGGTTCGGGCAGGTTCGGGTATTTATTGGCCACGACTGCCTCCCCGATTTCGCCTTGAGACAAGTTGGTCATAACATTGGCAAACATCGCAAAGGGTGAATCATCGGGGATGTTGATCGGAAGCTCCGCTATCATTTTTGATTCCAGCGCCTCGCACGGGCTGCCGGTACTGCTGGCAATTTGAGGGTAGAAATAAAGCCCTACCAGAATGACGGCCATTCCCAATATATATTTCAACATGTTTTTTCCTTAAACCCAGCCCGAAAGCTCATTTTCAATTATGCCCGTTAAAGCATCAATATGATCTTTGCGGGTATTGAGACAGGGGAAATAGCTGAATTCCTCGCCACCCGCCGCCTCAAAACTCTTGCGGATTTCCTCGTTGATTTCCTCAAGCGTTTCAATGCAATCCGCCGAAAATGCCGGCGCGATCACAGCGATGTTTTTAACACCCGATTTGGCCAGTTCGGCCACATGGTCCACGGTTGCCGGCCCCACCCATTTGGTAGGCCCGAATTTGGATTGAAAGGCGGAAACAATCTGGGTTTCATCCCAGCCCAATTCCTCACGCAATAATCGCGTGGATTTAATGCATTGGCAATAATACGGATCACCTTCCAACAAATAGCGTTCCGGCACGCCGTGATAAGAAACCACCAGTTTTTCGGGTTTAGTTTTGGCCGCCGCATAGCCCTCGCGCACCGAATCCGCCAAGGCTTTGACATAAGCAGGGTTATCGAAATAAGCCGGAACCGTGCGAATGGCCGGTTGCCATTTCAATTTCATCAAAGTCCGAAACGCATGATCATTGGCTGTGGCGGTGGTGGGCGCGGCATATTGCGGATAAAGCGGAAAAAACAAAATCCGCTCAACACCCTGATCTTTCATACGGCGAATGGCAGAATCTACCGACGGATTGCCATACCGCATGCAGAAATCAACCAGCACATCATCGCCATGTAAATCAGCCATACGCGCGGCAATGGCTGTAGTTTGCGCTTTGGTGATGGTCAGCAGCGGGCTTTCATTGGCGTCATTATTCCAAATGCTGGCATAGGCTTTGCCGGATGCAAAAGGCCGCCGCGTCAGGACGATAAGCTGCAATATCGGCTGCCATTTCCATTTGGGCGCATCAATGACGCGCTGGTCTGACAGAAACTCGCTTAAATACCGCCGCATTGGCCAATAAGTGGTTGCGTCCGGCGTGCCTAGGTTGGCCAGCAACACACCGACCTTGGCAGGCAATTGGCTAACATGGTCTTTGGGGGCAAATTCCAGACGGTCCATCATTTTTCCTTAACATTTAACACATCCGCCAGCCGCGTGGTTGCAGAGCCGGGTTTCAGCGGTTTAGGCTGGGTCGCAGACGGGGCCCAGCCCGTCAAGAACACAATCTCAAAAGTCGCGGTTATGCGACCATCCATCTGGGCAAAATTCTGCGTATAAATCTCAATCATGCGGTTCAGGGTGCCGCGCCGCATAAAAGTTTTGCGCCGCTGGGTCAGGGCATTCCCCTCTCCCATTTTGCGTAAATCCCGCATCAGATGCAGTGGCGTTTCATTGGTCACGGTCAGCTTTTGACTGTCCGCCACCGGCAATGCCAGCCCGGCGCGGCCAATCAACCCGCCAAGGTCACGAATATCACCCATTGGCGCAACACGGGGCGATATTCCGCCCTCAACCTCGGCTTCAGCCTCGGCAAAACTGCTGCGCAGTTCATGTAAGGTTTGGCCCCCAAACAGCGCCGCAATCATCAACCCATCAGGCTGCAAACTGCGTCGCGCCTGAACAAGTTGACCCACAGGGTCATTATGCGCATGCAGGCACAAACCATGAATTACCAAGTCATGGGCACCAACATTCAGCGGCAATGTATCAACATCCTCAACCACCAGCATCTCACCAATTTCAGCCTGCCAAACTTCCGGCAACCAACCCACAAAAGCCGGATTGGTAAACGATTTCTTAATCTCTTGCAGTCTTTCTGAAATCTGGGCTGCGGCCTCACGGTGCAGGAAATCAGCCAAATCGCCCTTAACCGCGCGTTGGCGGCGTTTGGTGATTGTGGCCCGATCAAAAAGGCGCTCAGATGTTTGCATTCAAAAAATCCCCTGCTGCCGCTGATATACCCGCCGCCAGCGCAAATCAAAAGGGCGCGCTGGGCCGGATTACTAAGGCAATGCTGGAAACGGTTTACCCAACACGCTGCATGATTTGCGAAATATATACGGATACACCAAACGGCTTATGCCCCGATTGCTGGTCACAGACCAGTTTTATCGCCGGAACCGCCTGCAAACAATGCGGCAGCCCCCTGCCCGGCGAAGGCAGGGATTTGCTTTGTGACAGCTGCATCACCTTTCCACCTGCATGGCACCATGGCGCAGCTGCGGTTTTATATGCAGATGGCGGGCGCAGAATGGTGCTGGCCTTGAAACACGGTGACCGGCTTGATTTGGCACCGGCATTGGCCCGCTGGATGCTGGCCCCCGCAAAGCCTTTGTTGAAACGTGCCGATATATTAGCCCCAGTGCCGCTGCATCACTGGCGGATGTTAAGGCGCAAGTTTAACCAATCAGCAGAACTGGCAAGACATCTGGCGCATCAATCAGGCCAGTTTTGCCTGCCCGATCTGTTAACGCGCCAACGCAAAACCCCAAGCCAAGACGGCTTGACCAGATCTGAACGAATGGAAAATCAGCGCGGTGCTTTTCAGGTTACCCAACGCCACAGACAGGTTATCAAAGGCAAAGCCGTGTTGCTGGTTGATGATGTTCTGACCACAGGTGCCACCCTTTCCGCTTGTGCTGAGGCTCTTTATGCAGCAGGTGCCAACAATGTTGATGTGATTGTTCTGGCACGTGTTGAACGCGACGGTTAAATCGCCTATATCCGCTGCAACGGATTTGAAAAGGCCACGCCATGAAAAAAGTCGAAATTTATACAACGCCGCTTTGCGGATACTGCCATGCCGCAAAACGTCTGCTTAAAAACAAAGGCGTTGGTTTTGAAGAAACTAATGTGATGATTAACGCAAGCAAACGCAATGAAATGCTGGCACGTTCCGGCGGGCGCACATTGGTACCGCAAATCTTTATCGATGGTAAACATATTGGCGGGTTTGATGATCTTAATGCGTTGGAATATGATGATAGGCTGGATGCAATGCTGGCCGCATGACCCTGCGCGCCGCCCTAATTCAGCTAACATCAAGCGATGATCCGGCGGCAAACCTGCCGATCACTGAGGCCTATATCCGCCAAGCCCACAAAGCTGGCGCCAGCTTTGTGCTAACGCCCGAAGTCACCAATATCATATCGTTTTCGAACAGCCATCAGCAAAATGTCTTGCAAACGGAACCAAATGACCAAACGCTGGCGCGCTTGCGGCTTGTTGCGGATGAATTGTCAATCTGGTTACTGATTGGTTCATTGGCGCTAAAATCGTCGGCAAAGGATGGCCGGTTTGTGAACCGGTCATTTTTAATCGGGCCAGATGGTGGAATTGCCGCGTGGTATGATAAAATCCATATGTTTGACGTGCAGCTCAGCAATAATGAGGCATATGCCGAATCCCGACAATTCCGGCCCGGAAACCGCGCTGTGTTGGCGCAAACCGATTTTGGAAAAATTGGCCTGACCATTTGTTATGATCTGCGCTTTGGCCATTTGCACCGAGCATTGGCAAAGGCAGGTGCATCGATCCTGGCCAGCCCGGCCGCGTTTACAGTGCCAACCGGCCAAGCCCATTGGCAGGTTTTGCTACGGGCACGCGCGATTGAAACCGGATGTTTTGTTCTGGCCCCTGCCCAATGCGGCACCCATAATAATGGCCGTCAAACTTATGGGCACAGCATTGCCATTGATCCTTGGGGCAAAGTGCTTGCACAGGCGCAAAACACAGCAGGCGTGACTTTTGTTGATCTTGACCTTAACCTCGTGGCACAAGCACGGGCCAAAATTCCGGCCCTGACCCATGACCGAGAGTTCCTGTTTGATGACCGTCACCAATAATCCCCTCGCGATTATGCTGTTTAGCGAAATCGCCACCGTAGACCAAGCCGCCCGCGCCCGTCTAAAAGCCAGCCTGCCTAATGATATGGAACTGTCGCATTTTTCAGTTCTTAACCATTTCTCGCATTTGGGTGGCGAGAAAACACCGGCACAACTGGCGCGGATTTTTCATGTTACCAAAGGTGCCATGACCAATACAATTAGCCGCTTATCCGCATCCGGCTATGTGCATGTGCGCCCTGATTGGGATGACGCACGCCGAAAATTGATCAGCATCAGCCCCGCAGGTCAGGCCGCCCGAAACACTGCCGTTCATGCGATCGAGCCGGTTTTTATAGATGTTATGAAAAAACTAGGGCCGGAAAAAGCAAAAGCCATGCTGCCAATTTTACGCGAACTTCGCATGGCTTTATTACCCTGAGCAAACCTTGTTTGGGCCAATGCCGCACAAAACCGTTGCTTATTCAGGCCTTATACTGGCGGTCACATAATTCACTGACAGATCACGATCAGAAATTGACCAGCTCCACGTCACGGGATTAAAAACAAACCCGCTGCGGTTTTTGACTTGCAGACCTACGGTTTTGATCAATTCGCTTAGCGCGTCGGGGGTGATGAATTTATCCCATTCATGGGTGCCAACCGGCAACCATCGCATCACCCGTTCAGCCCCAATGATGGCCAAAAGATAGCTTTTGGGATTTCGGTTGATGGTCGAACAGATCATCAATCCACCCGGTTTTAGCAAAGCATAACAAGCCCGCAACATTGCCTGAGGGTCAGACACATGTTCAATAACCTCCATGTTCAGGATCACGTTAAATTGTTCGCCATCCTGCACAAGCGCTTCGGCCATGGTGTGGCGATAATCAATTTTCAGGCCAGATTTTTTTGCATGAATTTGGGCCACTGGAATATTGCCTGCTGCTGCATCAGCGCCCAATACATCAGCGCCCAGCGCTGCCATTGGTTCTGACAGCAAACCGCCGCCACAGCCAATATCCAGCAATCTTAAACCCTTAAACGGCTTTTTTCCTGTCTTATTCCGCTGGAAATGCGCGGCGATTTGGTCAGTAATATAACCCAACCGCGTCGGGTTCATCATGTGCAGAGGCTTGAACTTACCGGTTTTGTCCCACCATTGTGCAGCCATGGCCTCAAACTTGGCAACCTCGGCGGGGTCAATTGTGTTTGTCGGGTCCATTGCGCTCATCTTTTCAACCTGCCATGTTAGACATCTTAGAAAACAGATAATGACAAACCATGCCAGAAGCCAGACCCTTTGATGCCATAACCCAGCCAAAACTGCACGCACCGCGCGAACCCTTTGACAGTGCAATGATGGAAATGACTGATGGCCACCAGCTTTATGTCGAACAAAACGGCTGTGTCAAAGGTAAGCCGGTTATTTTGTTACATGGTGGCCCCGGTGGCGGCTGCACGCCCGCTATGCGGCGTTATTTTGACCCCGATATTTACCGCGCCATTTTATTTGACCAGCGTGGCTGCGGAAAATCAACGCCTTTTGC
Organism: Rhodobacterales bacterium; assembly: GCA_003228875.1. GTDB lineage: Bacteria > Pseudomonadota > Alphaproteobacteria > Rhodobacterales > Rhodobacteraceae > UBA3077. The sequence continues at coordinate 52,782 of QIGK01000093.1, read as the reverse complement.
CAGTGTAATCAATAACACCACATGGGATCTGGTGGCTGACATAGAACGCATCCGGCTGCGTTTGGGGATTGATAAATGGATCGTGTTTGGCGGATCATGGGGCGCGACATTGGCGCTGCTTTATGCACAAGCCCATCCCGAACGGGTGGAGGCGCTGGTGTTGCGCGGCGTCTTTACCATGACAAAACCAGAGCTGGACTGGTTTTACAACGGCGGTGCTGGTCAATTCTGGCCCGAGGCATGGGCAGAATTTTCCAGCCTTATTCCAATTGCCGAACAGCAAGACATGATCAAGGCCTACCGTCACCGGATATTTGGCAGCGATGATAAAATTGCAGGCACTTATGCCCAAGCTTGGACTCGCTGGGAAAACACCCTTGCGGTGATCCATTCCAACGGTCGTGGCGGTGCGCCCGGACCTCGATATGCCAAAGCATTTGCCCGGATCGAAAACCATTATTTCAGCAATGGCGGCTTTGTGTCCGAGGGCCAGATCATGCGCGATATGTCCCGTATCCGCGACATTCGCGGCTATATCGTGCAGGGCCGCTATGATATGATCTGCCCGCCTCACACCGCGTATCGCTTACACAAAGCTTGGCCCAAATCCGATCTGCGGATCGTAACAACTGCCGGACATGCCATGTCAGAACCCGGCATCGCGCGCGAACTTTTGAGCATCATGGATGAAATTGCAAAAACATGACAAAAAATATTCTGATAACCGGCGCCACCAGCGGCATCGGGCTGGCCTTGATCGAACCCCTTAAAGCCGCAGGGTTTTTGCCGATTTTAACAGGGCGAAACGCCGGAAAAACCGCAGACCTTGCCGCGCATCATGGGGTAAAATTCTATACGCTCGATGTCGCTGATCCGACTGAAATATTGCGGGTTACACAACAAATATCTGATGATCTTGGCCCGCTGCATGCGCTGATAAATAATGCCGGTATCTGGTTAGAAGGGGATTTTGAAAAATACAGTGCGAATGACATTAAAGCTGTGATGGACACCAACACCATGGGCACCATCAACATGACCCACGCGGTATTGCCCGACATGCTTAAGCGCGGCAATGGCACAGTGATTAACGTGGTTTCAACCGGCGCGCTTTATACACGCAAATCCATTAGCATCTATGCCGCCAGTAAATGGGCCATACGCGGGTTTACCGGTTGCCTCGAAAACGAATGCGCCCCAAAAGGCGTGCGGGTGATGGGGTTTTATCCCGGGAAAATAGCCTCAAATATGTATGAAACAGCAGGGGTAGAGCGCGATCTATCCGTCGCCATGACCCCAAAAACCGCGGCTGAAATGCTGATTACCATGTTAAAAGATGAAACCATGGTCTGGTCCCAGATCAGCGGACGGGCATTAAAAGATTATGTCTAGGCCAAGTCGCGCAGCACGGTGGTTCCGGTATTTGGTGCTGGCAATTCTGGTGGTTCTGGCATCAATTATTGCCCACCATATCGGCGCGTGGCTGGTTAAAACTATTACGCTCGAAATTGGCGAGCTTAATAAAAACTTTATGATTTCCGCCATCGTGTTGGCTATGGTTTTTTACGCGCTTTTATTGGCAATCCCGTTTATTCCCGGGGTCGAAATCGGCTTTGGTCTGATCATCATGTTCGGGGTTGATCTGGTTATTCCGGTTTATGTGGCAACATTGTTTGGCATTAGTCTGGCGTTTTTTCTGGGTCGGGTTATCCCGCTTACAACCCTGCAATCTTTATTGCGGTTTATATATATGGAGCGCGCCGCTGACCTGATCGCCAGATTAGCCCCGTTGTCGCATCATGACAAAATGCAGGCCTTGGCGGAATCAGCACCAAAACGCTTTGTGCCATTTTTGTTGCGACACCGGTATCTGGCCATTGCCGCAGCGATTAATATTCCGGGCAATGCAGTGATCGGCGGCGGTGGCGGTATCGGCATGATGGCGGGGATAAGCCGTCTGTTCCCATGGCCGTATTTTGCATTAACCATCGTGCTTGCCGTAGCGCCAATGCCGATATTTTTGCTAATCTTTGGCCCCGGATTTTTGGGCTAATTGCCAGTTCAGCGTCTGGAAAACGACTTATGCAAAACTTATACAAAAATTACACCTGCGCTTGAGGTATTATGATACGTTAAAGCGTTGCAGCCAACCGACTGCCCTGATCAATGGCGCGCTTGGCATCCAGTTCAGCCACCACATCAGCGCCACCAATCACATGACATTTTATGCCTTTGCTTTCCAGTTCATCCGCAAGGCTGCGTTCGGGCACTTGCCCTGCGCAAAGCACCACAGTATCAACAGCAATCAGACGCGGGTTTTCGCGGGCTTCGCCGTCAGAAATCCATAAACCCTCAGACGATATACGTTCATAATTGACGCCACCAATCATGGCCACGTTTTTCATATTTAGCGCGGCACGGTGAATCCAGCCAGTGGTTTTGCCCAAGGTTTTGCCAAGTTTCTGTTTTTTGCGTTGCAACAGGGTTACGTCGCGTTCCGGCTTATCGGGCTGTGGCCCCTCAGGCGATAAACCGCCACGAAATTCTGCCGGATCGGCAATGCCCCATTCCAGCTTCCAAGCCTGTAAATCCACCGAGGCGCTGTGTTTTGTTACTAAAAATTCAGCCACATCAAACCCGATACCACCGGCGCCGATAATGGCAACTTTTTTACCTACTTCTGCGCCGCGAAGCACCTCTATATAAGAAAGAACATTGGCCCCATCTTGCCCCTCTATTTGCGGATCACGCGGAGAAACCCCAGTAGAAACAACCACTTCGTCAAAATCTATCAGATCATCCGCAGTTGCAATCTTGCCCAGTTTCTGGGTGATGCCCAGCGCATCAACCTGATGTTGATACCAATCCACAAGATCAAAAAATTCTTCTTTTCCCGGCACTTGTTTGGCCAGATTTAACTGGCCGCCCAATTCGCTGGCCCCGTCAAACAAAGCGACAATATGGCCGCGTTCTGCTGCTATTATTGCGGTTGAAAGCCCAGCAGGCCCAGCCCCGACAATAGCAATGTTTTTAGGATGTTTGGTCGGCGCATAGACCAGTTTAGTTTCATGGCAGGCCCTTGGATTAACCAGACAGGTGGTCAATTTCATAGAAAACGTATGGTCCAGACAGGCCTGATTACAGGCGATACATGGCACGATTGCGTCAGAATTTCCTGCCGCGGCTTTGGCAACAAATTGCGAATCTGCTAAAAAAGGCCGCGCCATGGAAACCATATCAGCGCAGCCCTCAGCCAGCACCGATTCAGCCACATGCGGCATGTTGATCCGGTTTGACGTGATCACCGGAATGGAAACCTCATTCATCAGACGTTTTGTTACCCATGCAAAAGCCCGGCGCGGCACTGATGTGGCAATGGTGGGAATGCGGGCCTCGTGCCAGCCGATGCCGGAATTGATGATGGTCGCACCGGCTTTGTCAACAGCCTTGGCCAGTTGTACAACCTCTTGCCATGTTGATCCTCCGGGCACCAGGTCAATCAAGGACAGCCGGTAAATCACGATAAAATCTGCCCCGACCGCCAGCCGCACGCGGCGCACCACTTCAACAGGTAGGCGCATCCGGTTTTCATAAGAACCGCCCCATTCATCGGTTCGCTGATTGGTTCTGGTTACCAGAAATTCGTTCAGAAAATAGCCCTCAGACCCCATGATTTCCACGCCGTCATATCTGGCCTGACGCGCCCGTTTGGCTGCGGTAACGATGTCTGAAATCTGCTTTTCAATGCCCTCCGCGTCCAGTTCTTTGGGGGTAAACATCGAGATGGGGGATTTGATCGCAGATGGCGCAACGCAATCGGGCGAATAGGCATAGCGCCCTGCATGCAATATTTGCATCGCAATTTTGCCGCCCGCATCATGGACCCGCTTTGTGACAATACTGTGGTTTTTGATGTCAGCATCATCAAACAGCCCCGCCGCCCCCGGCAAAACTGCGCCTTCCAAATTGGGGGCCATGCCGCCGGTTACAATCAAGCCCACATCGCCCATTGCCCGTTCAGCATAAAACGCCGCCACGCGGTTCCAGTCTCCGGTTTCTTCTAGCCCTGTATGCATTGACCCCATCAGCACACGGTTTTTCAGCGTGGTAAACCCCAGATCAAGCGGCGCAAACAGGTGCGGAAATTCAGACATCGGAAATCCTTTTTGATAGAAACATCAGTTTTGAACAATTCCACCAAATTGTCATCCCTTTGCACATCTGATTTACCCGAGGTCAGCCTGCGTTTGCAGCTTGAAGGCTGTTAATGAATGCCAATATAATTTGTTCAATTCGGGCTTGCTCGGGATCACTACGGTTATATCCCGTTGCCGAGAGCGCAACCAACCGCCCGCCCACTTCGGTAAAGGCCCGCCAGAAACGCGGTGATTCGGCGGTTGTGGTTGTAATTGTTGTGTCCTCAATAAAGGCAATAACCGCGTTTTCAGTGCGTGTTATCGACAACACAGAAATGGTCAAAACATTGCCGCTTTTGCCCAAAGATGCCTGCCCGATCGGCGTTTCCAGAAACCCCTGCAAATCAGCCAGCGCTGTTTCGCGGCCACGCTCAATCCCCGGCAAACCGCTATTTGAAACCGAGGCTGTCAGCACTGCTGAAATCGGCACCCTTGCAATGGTCGGGCCAGCGTTTTCAGTCATGGCGCAATCGGACAGAAAAACAAAAGCACCAGCGCGGGATTGGTCGGTGGTGCGCTCATCAATGCAAAACCCTTCGGGTCCGGCAATCACCACATCTGCGCCCGCTGTTTTTACGGTGACTTCGCGGGAGATGCCTTCGGTTGGTGAAAACGCGCAGGCCGACAGAAAGCCAACGGAGGTTAAAACAAACAGAACCCGCAGATTTACAAATGCCATGAATTCCCGCCCTAAGCCAAAGCCCGCAACGGGCAACAGATACCCGTTTATCAATACCGTCCTAAAACCTCAAGCATTGCAGTTGTTTACCCGACGATTTAAGGTTATAAAAAATAGGAAAACCATCCGATGCTGCCCGAACGCAACGCTAAATTTGCCCGCTATACCGAACCTGTCCAAATGCGCGCAGAGGCGTGGCGAACAGGTTTTGGTATTTTGGTTTTTATGGCGTTGGTCATTCTAATCTTTTATTTAATTGCCATAATCGGAGCAGCATTGCTGAACAATTCTGAAGCCGGCAATTTGGCAGCATTGTTTGACGAGATTTCCCTGCAAAGCTCAAAGCGATCAGTATTGGTTAATTTGGGAATAATAGGCCTTTTGCTGCCTATACTTTGGCTGATGCTTTGGATTGTCCACAGGCGCGGCATAAGCACTTTGATTGGGCCAATCGAAGGCATCAGCTTACGTGTTTTCACCATGGTTTTTGCATTTATTCTTGTGCTTTGGGTGGCGCTGGAATTGCCAAGTTTTGTCGGCGGATACTTTTCGCAACAGCTCGATTTGTCTGTCTGGATTATCTGGCTGATCCCGGCCACAGGGTTGATATTGCTGCAAGTCACAGCCGAAGAACTGATTTTTCGCGGCTATCTTTTACAACAATTTTCGGTAATTTTCAGGTCAAAATGGGTGTGGTGGCTTGGGCCATCGCTGTTGTTTGGGCTGCTGCACTATAACCCCATAATTTATGGCGCGAATGCTTGGCTGGTTGTCCTTAGCGCGTTTATTTTTGGGTTGATCCTTGCTGATATTACCATTCGAACCGGTAATTTAACGATTGCAATTGCCATTCATTTTGCCAATAATTTTTATAATATCCTCTTGTTTGGCAAAGCCGGAGTTCTGTCAAACCTCAGCCTTTTTCTAAGTCCAAATGATCTGCAAAACATAGACGCGACGCGCGTTCATTTTTTGACATCCATAGGTATGACGTTGGTGGCTTATCTGATTTACCTTTTGGTGATACGCCAACGCCGTTGAATGTTGCATTCCTGCAAGGCGCAGCTTATTTATTCCAAAGCAGCAACAGGGAAATACCGTAATGAATTGGATTTCAAACTACGTCCGGCCAAAAATTAATTCGCTTTTTTCCAGACGCGAAGTGCCGGACAACCTGTGGACCAAATGTGACGAATGCGGCACCATGTTGTTTCACCGCGAATTGGCTGACGCGCTGAACACTTGCCCAAACTGTGATCATCACATGCATATCAATCCGCGTGACCGGTTTTTGTCTTTGTTTGACGGCGGCATATTTTCGGAAATCTCTGTTGATGATCCAATAATGGATCCGCTAAATTTCAGAGATCAAAAGAAATACACTGACCGGATGCGCGAGGCCCGTAAAAAGACCAATGAACATGACGCAATGTTGGTGGCCGAAGGCGATATTGGCCGTTTGAAAATCATTGCGGCTGGCCAAAATTTCAAATTTATGGGCGGCTCTATGGGCATGTATGTCGGCAATGCCATCATCGCCGCGGTTGAGGCTTCCGTGCAGCGAAAATGCCCATTAGTGCTGTTTTCCGCAGCAGGTGGCGCGCGGATGCAAGAGGGCATTCTTTCCTTGATGCAAATGCCCCGCACCACCGTGGCGCTGCAAATGTTGAAAGAAGCAGGCCTGCCTTATGTGGTTGTTTTGACCCATCCGACCACCGGCGGGGTTACGGCCTCTTATGCGATGCTCGGCGATATTCATATCGCTGAACCCAACGCCCTGATCGGGTTTGCCGGTTCGCGGGTGATCGAACAAACCATTGGTGAAAAACTGCCCGAAGGCTTTCAGCGGGCGGAATACTTGCTGGACCATGGCATGTTGGACCGTGTGACCCACCGCCTGAAAATGAAATCGGAACTGGTTTCCATTTTGCGCATGCTGATGAAAGAAACCCCGCCTATTGCCGGTGATCTTCCGGCCCCGGTTGCTGAACCTGAACCTGAAGCCGAGCCAAAAAAGCCGGAAGAGGCAAAAGCGTGAGCCAAAAAAGCGACGTCATTCTGGAACGCATGAACGCGCTGCACCCCAAAATAATCGACCTGACGCTGGACCGCATGTGGCGGCTTTTGGCAGCGCTGGAAAACCCCGAACGCCATTTGCCACCCGTTATTCATATTGCCGGAACCAACGGCAAAGGGTCAACCCAAGCAATGCTGCGCGCCGGGCTGGAAGCCTCAAAAAAACGCGTTCACGCCTATACCTCGCCACATCTGGCGCGGTTTCATGAACGTATTGTGCTGGCTGGTAAAATCATATCCGAACCCGACTTGATCAAAATATTGGCAGAATGTGAACAAGCCAACGGCCCAACCACAATCACTTATTTTGAAATCACCACCTGCGCGGCGATTTTGGCGTTTTCGCGCGTTCAGGCGGATTTTACATTGCTGGAAGTCGGCCTAGGCGGCAGGTTGGATGCCACCAATATTATCGAAACACCTCGGCTTTGCATCATTACCCCCGTATCCATTGACCACACCGGATACCTTGGCGAAACCATTGAGGAAATCGCCGCTGAAAAAGCAGGCATATTGAAACGCGGCGTGCCTTGCATTGTTGGGCCGCAAACCGATGCCGGTTTGGCGGTTATCGAAGCCGAAGCCGAAAAAACCGGCGCGCGGTTACTGGTGCATGGCCAAGATTGGCATGTCTGGGAAGAAAACGGCAGGTTGGTTTTTCAAGACGAATCCGGATTGCTCGACTTGCCTTTGCCCGCATTGATCGGCGCGCATCAGGTTCAAAACGCGGGCGCTGCTATTGCCGCGCTGCGGGTGTTGAGCATGGATGATGTCGCTTGTGAAGCGGCAATAACAAACGCAATTTGGCCCGCGCGGATGCAACATTTGCGCAATGGCCCGTTGGTAAAGGCCGCCAATCAGGCCGAACTGTGGCTGGATGGCGGCCATAACCCCGCCGCAGGACTGGCCATTGCCGAGGCGCTTGGCAGGCTGTCCGACCGACCGTTATTTATGATTTGCGGCATGTTAAACACCAAAGATATTGGCGGCTATCTAGCGCCACTTGCACCTTTGATTGATCAGCTTTTTGCAGTTTCCATCAAAGGTGAGCCCGCCACCCTGAGCGCCAAAGACACCGCAAAAGCCGCTGACGCAGCAGACATGCAGACCGTGATCGCGGAAGATGTGCTTTCAGCCATTCAGCAGATTGTAAAATTGGCCCCGAATGCGCGGATATTAATCTGTGGCTCGCTATATCTGGCGGGTCAGGTATTGCAGGATAACGGGTGATGGAACCACGTGAAATTCTGACCGGTTTGTTTGAAAAAGCAGTTGCAGCCGCGCTGCCGGATAATTCTATCGCTGCGTTTCTGCCAGCAAAACCCAAAGGCCGCACTGTTGTTATTGGCGCGGGCAAAGGCGCCGCCCAATTGGCACAAGCTGTTGAAAAACATTGGCAAGGGCCGCTGGAAGGGGTCGTTGTAACCCGATATGGCTATGGCGCGGTTTGCAAAAATATCGAAGTCATCGAGGCGGCGCACCCTGTGCCCGACAAAGCAGGCTTAGAAGCTGGCAAACGCTTGCAAAAAGCGGTTCAATCCTTGTCAAAAGACGATCTGGTGATTGCATTGGTTTGTGGCGGCGGTTCTGCATTGTTGCCCTGCCCGCCGGGTGGCATTTCCTTGACGGATGAAATCGCTATGAACGAGGCATTGCTTGCGTCGGGCGCACCTATTTCAAAAATGAACACCCTGCGCAAACATGTATCCAACATCAAAGGCGGCCGGTTGGCAGCTTTGGCAGCACCAGCCAAGGTTGTGACATTGATGGTTTCGGATATTCCCGGCGACATCGCCGCTTTTGTGGCTTCTGGCCCGACGGTGCCAGACCAGTCAACCCGCAAGGATGCGCTGGATGTTATCCGGCAATACCGGCTGTCACTGCCCAAATCCATTCTATCTCATCTGGTCAGTCCAAAGGCAGACGCACCATCCCCTGACGATATTGTTTTTGCCAATAATGAAGTGCATGTGATCGCGTCTGCCGCGATTTCGTTGCAGGCTGCCCAAAAATCCGCGCCGCTAACCTGTGTTATCCTTTCAGATTCAATTGAAGGCGAGGCGCGGGAATCCGCAAAAATGCACGCTGCAATTGCCCGTGAAATATCACGCAACAACCAGCCCTTTGAAAAACCGGTTTTGCTTTTGTCAGGCGGTGAAACCACGGTAACCTTGGAAGGCAACGGTAAAGGTGGGCGAAATTCAGAATTTCTGTTGTCTTTTGCTTTGGAAATCGACGGCATTTCGGGCATTCATTGTCTGGCCGCTGATACAGACGGTATAGATGGCTCCGAAGACAATGCTGGCGGGTTTGCAGATGGCAACACCGCGCAAAAAATTCGCTCGGCCGGATTTGATCCTGTCAGTTTGCTGGGAAACAACGATGCATGGCGTGCGCTGCACGCAGCGGGTGATCTATTCATGACAGGCCCAACCGGCACCAATGTAAACGACTTTCGTGCTATTTTTATCGAATAGTGCGCATAAATGCGGCAAAAATGCGGCTTTTGGGCTCAAAAAACTTGCTTTCTAAGATTACATCAGTCTAATTGCCCTGTGAAGTGAGTCTTTCACGCGTTCCGCTGACGCCTTATGCAGACTGTCGGTAACAATATTAAGACCCTATCTGCACCAAGCCACCGCATTGTGTGGGTGGCCTAATATAAGGAGAAGACGGATGGCAACTGGCACCGTCAAATGGTTTAACGGAACCAAAGGCTATGGCTTTATTCAACCCGACGATGGCGGAAAAGACGTGTTTGTGCACATTTCTGCTGTTGAACGTGCGGGCCTGAATGGCTTGAACGACAACCAAAAAGTTACCTATGAAATGGAAACCGGTCGCAACGGTAAAGAATCCGCAAGCGATATTTCCCTGATCGAGTAGACCTTTCATATCCAAAATAGAAAACGGCGGCAAAGATATCTTTGCCGCCGTTTTTGTTTTCAAGTCGACCACATATGTTGGCGCTAAATACTGTCGATGGGTAACTTTCGCCATTGACCGCCAATATCTATTTCCTAAACAAGCCCGGTGTCGCAGCATTCCATTGATGCCGTAGGCAAAACATTTCTGTGACGCTGGGCAAATACCAGCGTTAAAATTGTGCCCATAGGCAGCGCCAATACAGCAGAAACTGCGCTGGCTCGCATAAGGCACTTGAGTAATATTTATTTATTGTAAACTCCCGTTACTTGATCACAAAATTGGTGGAATTTCTCACGGCCGTTCGGCTATATGGTCGCAAACATTTCGAGGTTCGCTTTGGGTTATCAAGATCATTCACATTTCAAAATCTACTTTGCATTCTTTGTATACTCCGCAACGCTTGGCGCTATTTTTCCGCGCCTCGGTGATTTGCAAATTCAAATGGGTATCGGTGAAGCCACCCTTGGCCTTGCCTTGATGGGTGTGCCGCTCGGGGCGCAAATTGCATTGATATTTGGCGGCAAACTGGTTGAAAAGCTGGGCTTTCGCAAAATTATGTTGATCGGCGTGCCAGTGCTTGGGCTGGCCGAATTTGCCGCATCGACGGGCACCTCGCCGCTTTGGTTTTTTGCCCTGCTTGTGCTTGGCGGTCTGGGTATCGGCGGCATGGAAATCGTGGTAAACCTAGAGGCCGACCGCGCCGAGTATCGCATCAAACGACGCATTATGAACCGCGCCCATGCTTTTTGGAGCTTCGGATTCTTTGTATCGGCCATGATCGGTGCCATCGTCGCGCAAATCGATATTTCACCATCTGTCCATCTTTTTAGCATGTTTATGATCACCACCATCGCAAGCATTTTTGTCCTGCGAAATTACCAGCCTTTTCCACCGCGTGGCACGACTTCGGGTTCGGTTTCAAAATTTATCATGCCAACCCGCGGTATTTTGATGCTGGTAGCATTTACGCTTTCGGCGATGCTGCTGGAAGGCGCAGGCATCGACTGGTCCGTTATTTTTATGCGTGATACTTATAATACCGTGCCATTCATCAGCGGTATGGCCTTGGCATTGGGGGCATTTACCCAAGCGGTGACCCGTTTTTTTGCAGACGGCTATGTTGAAAAATTTGGCCCCGTTGCCATCGCACGCGCCTCGATTGTTACCATGGGCTTTGGGGTGATATTGGTGACCTTTTCGATCGATCCGATGACTGCGTTACTGGGGTTCGCCTTGCTTGGTATTGGCAATAGTGTGATTTTTCCGCTGGCGATGTCTGCAGCCGCCCAGCGCACTGACCGCCCTGCCGCCACAAATGTTGCAGCCTTGGCGCAGCTTTCGTTTATCACCTTTCTGATTGCCCCCGCTCTTTTGGGTGTAATTGCAGAGCATATCGGCATTCGATATTCCTTTGGTATCGGTATCCCGCTGGTTATCCTAAGCTGGATGACATTGCACAGCTTGTCGCCCCGTAAATTACCCCGTAAGTTGCTATAAAATAAAAGGGCGTTTAGATGATCACCGTAATTTCCCCAGCTAAAAAACTTGACTACAGCGTTGACGCGCCCCTGATCGAACCCACTTTTCCGGATTTCCAGTCCGATGCCTATAGCCTAAGCCGCACGGCGCGCCGCCTTAGCGTGGCCAAACTGCGCAAGCTGATGGACATCAGCCAACCGCTGGCCAAGCTGAACCAAGACCGTTTTAAGGCATTTGAGGAATTTCCTGAACCAGACCAGATCAAACCCGCCGCGCTGGTTTTTGCAGGCGATACCTATCAAGGGTTGGAGGCAAAAACCCTTGAAGAAGATGAATTGCGCTATGCCCAATCCCGATTGCGGATTTTATCAGGACTTTACGGATTGCTGCGCCCGCTGGACCAGATACAACCCTATCGCCTTGAAATGGGCAGCCGTCTGGCAACACGGCGCGGCAAATCCTTGTATCAATATTGGGGCAAACGTCTGGCCGTGGCGCTAAATGAATTGGCCACGGAAAACGATACCAAATTCTTGCTGAATTGCGCCTCGGTTGAATATTTTACTGCGGTGGATACAAGCGCGTTAAAGCCCGCAATCATCACGCCGGTTTTTATGGAAACCCGCGACGGAGAAGATAAAATCGTCAGCTTTTTTGCCAAACACGCACGCGGCGCAATGGCGCGGTTTGTGGTGAAAAACCGTGTTGAAACGCCGGGTGACATCAAGGATTTCAGTGCTGGTGGTTATTCTTTTGCAGCCAAAATATCCTCATCAGAAAAATACATTTTTACACGGCCTTATCCTGACCCAGTCAAACCTTAAAATTCCTCAACCGTGACCACACCACCAATGCTTTTGAGCGCCGATTTCACCTGCGGGCTCATCGGGTAATTGCCCGGCAGGCTGATTTCCACATCGCCCGGCAGGGTTGGGTCCAGCAATATCAGGTTTATCGGGCCTTTTGCGCCCTTGGCATCGCGCGCCAGCAACGATGCAAGGCTGGGCATTGCGGCCTTGTCATTGACATAAACCGTCAAACCTTTGGCGGCGGCGCCTGCTACCTCGCTGTCAATTGGGATAACGCCGCGCGCCAACATTTTCAGCTGGTCACCCTCTACTTTTGCCTCAACCGACAGCACCACGTTTTGACCAACGCTCAGCAGATCACCGGCTGATTCAAGAACATCGGAAAAAACCGTGACCTCATACATGCCGGTCGGGTCGGATAATTGCATAAAGGCAAATCGGTTACCGCGCGCAGATTTTCGGGTTTGCACCCCCGAAATCGTGCCAGCGATTTTGGCAACAACCGCTGCCATGCCCGCCGATTTTTGCACCAATTCACCGTAAGTCAAGACCGGAGGCCGCTGGCGTTTAAGCGGCCCGACATAATCATCCAAAGGGTGTCCCGACAGGTAAAACCCGATGGCTTGGTGTTCTTGGGCCAAACGCTCTGTTGGCAACCAGACCTCGGGCATTGGCAAGCGCGGCACTGGTAAATCTTCGCCGCCATCGCCAAACAGACTGTGCTGGTTTGAGTTTTTATCATCATGGCACGCCGCCGAATAAGCCACCAGCGCATCCACGCTTTCTAGCACTTTACGCCGGTTGCTATCCAGCAAATCAAACGCGCCGGACCGCGCCAGCATTTCAATTGGGCGCTTGCCAACCCGTTTCATATCCACCCGTTTGGCAAAGTCAAAAATGTCTTTGAACGGGCCATCAATGCGCGCCACTTCAATCATCCGCATCGCCTCAACCCCGACGTTTTTCAGCCCGCCCAGCGCATAGGCAATTTTGCCATCCACCACGCTGAACTTTGCATTGCTTCGGTTGACGCATGGCGGAATAATCTCGATCTCTAGCCGTTTGACTTCTTCAAAAAACACATGCAGCTTGTCCGTCAAATGCAAGTCACAATTCATCGCGGCGGCCATGAATTCGACCGGATAATTGGTTTTCAGCCATGCGGTTTGATAAGAAACCACCGCATAAGCCGCCGCGTGGGATTTGTTAAAACCATAGTCAGCAAACTTCGCCAAAAGATCAAAAACCCGCGTGGCAGTCTTTTTATCAACCCCGTTATCAGCCGCGCCTTTTTCAAACTTTGGCCGTTCCTTGGCCATTTCCGAGGCGATTTTTTTACCCATCGCGCGGCGCAATATATCCGCCCCACCAAGGGAATATCCCGCCATTTCCTGCGCGATCTGCATCACTTGTTCTTGGTAAACAATAATGCCCTGCGTTTCGTCTAGAAGATGATCAATTGAGGGATGCATCAAATCTCGTTCCTCTAACCCGTTCTTAACTTTACAGAATTTCGGGATATTTTCCATCGGGCCGGGTCGATACAAAGCCACCAGCGCCACGATATCCTCAATAGATGTCGGTTTCATCTGGCGCAAAGCGTCCATCATGCCCGAACTTTCCACCTGAAACACGCCAACGGTTTTGGCGCTTGCATACAGATCATAAGTTTTTTCATCGTCCAGCGGAATTGCACCAATATCGACCTTAACATCCCGCGTTTTTAGCAGATCAATGGCGCCCTGAATGACGGTCAGGGTTTTCAGCCCCAAAAAGTCATATTTCACCAGCCCCGCCGGTTCGACCCATTTCATATTGAATTGCGTGGCCGGCATGTCTGATCTCGGGTCTTTGTAAATTGGCACCAACTCATCAATGGGTCGATCACCAATCACCACACCCGCCGCGTGGGTAGAGGCATTGCGCAACAGCCCCTCAAGCTGTTGGGCATAATCCAGCAACCGCGCCACAACTTCTTCTTCCTCAGCCGCCACTTTCAGGCGCGGTTCCTCGATCAGTGACTTGGCAATCGACATCGGTTTGACACCCTCAACCGGTATCAATTTCGACAAGCGGTCAACCTGCATATAAGGCATTTGCAACACCCGCCCGACATCACGAATTGCAGCTTTGGACAGCAACGCCCCAAAGGTAATAATCTGCGCCACACGATCGCGCCCGTATTTTTCCTGCACATAAGTGATGACTTCTTCGCGGCGATCCATGCAAAAATCAATGTCAAAATCGGGCATGGAAACCCGATCAGGGTTCAGGAACCGCTCAAACAGCAACGAATACCGCAACGGGTCAATATCAGTAATTGTCAGCGCATAAGCCACCAATGACCCCGCGCCCGACCCACGCCCCGGACCGACCGGAATGTTATGGTCTTTGGCCCAATGAATAAAATCTGCAACGATGAGAAAATACCCCGGAAAGCCCATACCCTCAATAACACCCAATTCAAAATCGAGCCGTGCCTCATATTCCTTAACGCTTGCCGCATGGGGAATAACCGCCAGCCGCGCTTTTAGCCCATCACGGGCTTGACGGCGCAGTTCTTCAACCTCGTCATCAGCAAATTTTGGCAGAATCGGTTCATGGGTGCGGGCGCGAAACGCGCAGCGTCGCGCGATTTCAACGGTGTTTTCAATGGCCTCGGGCAAGTCCTCAAACAAGGTCACCATCTGGCTTTGGGTTTTGAAATAATGCTCGGGCGTTAAGGTGCGGCGCGGCTCTTGTTGGTCAACATAAGCGCCGTCGGCAATGCAGATCAACGCGTCATGGGCCGCATACATATCGGGCTTGGCAAAATACACATCATTGGTGGCGACCAGCGGAACACCCAACTCATAAGCCAGCTTCAAAAGCCCCGGTTCGCTGTTGCGTTCCTCATCAGTCCGGCGACCGCCAGCGGTTGGATGACGCTGAATTTCAATATAAAGCCGATCCTCAAACAGATCTTTTAGATGTTGGGTCAGCAACCGCGCTTTGTCTTCTTGACCGTCAATAAGCAGCTTGCCCAGCGGCCCCAATGCCCCCCCTGTCAGGCAGATCACGCCCTCAACATATTGTGCTAATTGAGCCAGCGTAATATGGGGCGCATCAGCGCCACATTCCATATAGTAACAGCTGTTAAGCTTCATCAGGTTGGCGTATCCGGCACGGTTCTGGGCCAAAAGCACCACGGGCAAAGGCGCGGGCGCACGATCTCCCGGTCGGGTTGCGGCCTGATAGGCAAGGTCCATTTGACAGGCAATGATAGGCTGCACACCCGCCGCACTGGCGATCTCGGAAAACTCCAGCGCGCCAAACATATTTCCTGTGTCAGCAACCGCCACAGCCGGCATATCATCTGCCAAACACATATCCGGTAATTTTTTGACCGTAATCGCGCCTTCAAGCAGCGAATAAGCAGAATGAACCCGCAGATGAATATACTTTGGATCGTTGTGCATTCGGAGCCTTTGGAAATGATATGGAACTTTTACGAGATTAAATATTATTGGCCGGAAATACACCCCAAAAACAAAGCCACAAAAAAATATTTGCAAAAAGGGCAAAGCAGGTTACTCTGAGCAAGAATAGAATTGGTTTGTATTATTCCAATTCTTGTCGGCCGGTCCGCTTGGCC
Source organism: Rhodobacterales bacterium (assembly GCA_003228875.1). Lineage (GTDB taxonomy): Bacteria > Pseudomonadota > Alphaproteobacteria > Rhodobacterales > Rhodobacteraceae > UBA3077. Next base: position 36,981 of record QIGK01000093.1, on the reverse strand, counting down.
ATAATGCGCGGAATATGCTCGGCATTGAAAAATGTCACTATTCTCGCAAATCGGCTGGGATGATTGCCAAGCCAGCTTTTGCAAAAAACGACTGGTGGACAATATGGGAAAATTGACAACACATGTGCTTAATACCGGCAGCGGTAATCCTGCCGAAGGCCTGCGGATTGAGGTTTTTCGCCTGACAGGTGGGCGCAAAAAACTGGCAGAGGTGATAACCAATGCCGACGGGCGCGTTGATGCCCCGATCCTTGAGGGCGACACCTTTCAACTAGGTGAATATGAGCTGGTTTTCCATGCGGGGGCCTATTTGGAAACCACCACCCAAGACCTGCCTGACCCAAAATTCCTGAACATCATCCCGCTGCGTTTCGGTATTGCTGAGGATAAGCATTATCATGTTCCCTTGTTGCTTTCAGCCTTTGGTTATTCAACATACAGGGGCAGCTGATGGGCGATATCCGCTTTCTTTTGAATGGTGAACAGGTCACGCTGCAAAACCCCGACCCCACCGCCTCGGTGCTGGACTGGTTGCGCGAATCCAAACATTTGACCGGCACCAAAGAAGGCTGCAACGAGGGCGATTGCGGGGCCTGTTCAGTTTCACTGGCCGCAATAGAAGACGGCCAACTGACCCACCGCGCTGTTAATGCGTGCATCCTGTTTTTGCCCCATTTACACGGCAAATCCCTAACCACCGTTGAGGGCATTTCCAAAGACGGCGTGCTGCATCCGGTGCAATCGGCCATGGTCGAGCATCATGGCTCCCAATGCGGGTTTTGCACACCGGGGATTGTGATATCGCTTTATGCTGCCCATCGCGAAGGCCGCCAAGACAATGATAATGTGCTGGCCGGAAACCTTTGCCGCTGCACAGGTTACGCGCCGATCCAACGCGCCGCAAAAGCCGCCGCATCGGTTCCTCAGCCAGAAATGTTTTTTGACGAAGCTGAGGCGCTTTTAGCATTGCAAAATGGCGATGAGAATATCAATGGCGCTTATATCCCCACTGATCTTGATAATTTTGCCAGTTGGTATGCGGATAACCCCGATGCAACCCTGATAGCCGGTGCCACCGATATTGGTTTGCAAGTCACGAAAGCCCTGCGCGAATTCCCTGATGTTGCCTTTCTGCACCGTTTGGACGCGTTGAAAACCATCATACAGGAAAAAAACGGATTGCGTATTGGTGCGGGTGTTACCGTGGCGCAGTTTCGCGGTGCGATGATTGGCAAGCATTCGGATTTTGCTGAGATGTTGCGCCGGTATGGTTCGGTTCAAGTTCGAAATTCCGGCACAATCGGCGGCAATATCGCCAACGGATCGCCAATTGGCGATGGCCCGCCGCCCCTGATTGCGCTTGGGGCCAGCATAACGCTTCGGCGGGCCGGTAAACGCCGCTCTATGTTGCTAGAGGATTTTTATATCAGCTATGGCAAACAGGACCGTGAACCGGGCGAGTTTCTGGAAAGCATATTTATTCCCGACCAGCCGGATACAGTCGGTGTTTATAAAATCTCGAAACGCTTTGATCAGGATATCTCAGCGGTGTGCGGGGCGTTTAATATTACGGTTGAAAATAATATAATCACCGATGCCCGCATTGCTTTTGGCGGTATGGCCGCCACCCCGAAGCGTGCCAACGCGGTTGAGGCCGCGCTAATAGGCCAACCTTGGCGCGAAGCCACCATCAAAGCCGCTATGCAACAGTTTACCAATGATTTCACCCCGTTGACCGACGTTCGAGCCAGCGCTGAATATCGCATGAAAATCGTGCAAAACCTGCTTTGGCGTTATTGGCTTTCGCGCAATGACCAAAGCGCAAATGTTTTGGCGGAGATGGCAAAATGAGCGTCCATAAATCCGTCCCCCATGATAGCGGCCCTGCCCATGTAACCGGCACGGCGCGTTATGTGGATGATATGCCACTGCCCGCCAACACCGTGCATCTGGCTTTTGGTCTGTCACAAAACGCCCATGCAGATCTGGCCTCGGTTGATCTTGATGCGGTTCGCACCGCCAAAGGCGTGATTGCGGTGCTGACCGCCGATGATCTGCCCTTTGAAAACGATGTTTCGCCCTCCATCCATGATGAACCGCTGCTGGCAACCGGTGTGGTCCATTATATCGGCCAGCCGATCTTTTTGGTAGTTGCTGACAGCCACCTAAATGCCCGCAAGGCCGCACGGCTGGGCAAAATAGAATATATTGAAAAACCCGTGCTGCTGACAATTGATGATGCAATCAAAGCCGATAGCCGTTTTGAAAAGCCGCTAGAGTTTTCCATTGGTAACCCAGCGAAAGCTTTTGAAAATGCCCCTCGCCAGATCAGCGGCCAGTTTGAAATCGGTGGGCAGGAACATTTTTATCTGGAGGGCCAAGCCAGCTTTGCCCTGCCCTCCGAGGGTGACATGCTGGTGCATTCATCAACCCAGCACCCAACCGAAATTCAACACAAAGTCGCCGCTGCGCTGGGCGTGCCGTATAATGCCGTGCGGGTTGAAACCCGCCGTATGGGCGGTGGTTTCGGTGGCAAAGAATCCCAAGGTAACGCTTTGGCGGTTTCCTGTGCGGTGGTCGCCCAAATGCTGCAACGCCCCGCCAAAATGCGCTATGACCGCGATGATGACATGATCATCACCGGCAAACGCCATGAATTCCGCATTGCGTATCGCGCGGGGTTTGATGATGCAGGCAAGCTGCAATCCGTGATCTTTGAACATCATGTGCGCTGTGGCTGGGCGCTTGACCTGTCTATTCCCGTTGGCGACCGCGCCATGCTGCACGCTGACAATGCGTATTACCTGCCCAATGCCAAGATTTTATCACACCGGATGCGCACCAACACCCAATCCAACACCGCCTATAGGGGCTTTGGCGGGCCGCAGGGGATTGTTGGCGTTGAACGGGTCATGGACCATATCGCCCATGATCTGGGGGTTGATCCGCTGGAGGTGCGCAAAGTTAATTTTTACCAAACCGGCGGCGACCAGAAAACCCCCTATCATATGGACGTCACCGACAGTATTTCGGCTGAACTGGTGGCGGCGCTGGCGGCATCCTCCGATTACATCAAACGGCGGGCTGAAATCGCTGAATACAATGCCAAAAACCCGGTTTTGAAACGCGGTATTGCCCTGACGCCGGTGAAGTTCGGCATTTCATTCACCCTGACCCATCTTAATCAGGCGGGGGCTTTGGTGCATGTGTATTCCGATGGCTCGGTGCATCTGAACCATGGTGGCACTGAAATGGGCCAAGGCTTGAATACCAAAATCGCACAGGTCGCGGCTGAGGTGTTTGGTCTGGATGTATCGGCGATAAAAATCACCGCTACCGATACCGGCAAAGTGCCCAATACATCAGCCACGGCGGCCAGCTCGGGGTCCGATCTGAACGGCATGGCCTGCAAGGCGGCGTGTGAAACCATCAAGGAACGCCTTGTCGAATTTGCCAAGAAAAAATGGGAAGGCGAAGTTTCATTTGCCGGTGGCAACGTCACGATTGATGACAAAACCATGACATTTGGCGATTTGGCTGGCGCGGCTTATGTTGGGCGCATTCAGCTCTCGGCCACGGGGTTTTATAAAACGCCCAAAATCAAATGGGATCGTATGGCAGGCAAAGGCCGGCCTTTCCTTTATTTTTCTTATGGGGCAGCGGTGACCGAATGCGTGATCGACACGCTGACTGGTGAAAACCGTATCCTGCGCACGGATATTCTGCATGATGCAGGCCGCAGCCTGAACCCAGCACTGGATATCGGCCAGATCGAGGGTGGCTATGTGCAAGGTGCGGGCTGGTTAACCATGGAAGAGCTGGTCTGGAATGACAAAGGCAGCCTGCTGAGCCACGCGCCCAGCACCTATAAAATTCCGGCCTGCTCGGATACGCCGGAAATATTCAATGTGGCGTTGTGGGATGGGGAAAACAGCGAAAACACTATTTATCGGTCCAAAGCCGTGGGCGAGCCTCCGTTTTCACTGGGGATTTCAGCCTATCTGGCCCTGTCCCATGCGATTGCCGCTTGCGGTGATAGCTACCCCGATATTGACGCCCCCGCCACTTGCGAACGTATTTTGCAGGCTGCGGATAAACTGTCGGGCAATCCATGGTAGAGGGGTTTGATTTTATAGAACTGTCAAAAGCAGTGGCAACAAACGGCCCTGTGGTGCGCATTGTGGTGAGCGGATTTCAAGGATCAACTCCACGCGAAACCGGTGCTTCGATGCTGGTTTGGGGTGCAGGCCAATCAGGCACAATCGGCGGTGGCGCGCTGGAATGGCAGGCAGCAAAAGCCGCTCGGAAAATGCTTGGATTATCGGGAGAATGGCGGCGGAGCGAATTAAAAATGCCGCTTGGCCCAGCGCTAAACCAATGTTGCGGCGGCACAGTAACCTTGTTGCTGGAACGCTACGCCGATTTTGAAATTGCCACGATCAAAGGGGCCGCGCCGAGCTTCACCCGCCCGAAGGCGGACGGGATCAGCCCGACGCCTGCGCCATTGCAGGCCTCGCGTTTGTTGCGGGCCGAGCGATCGGGCGCAGGGAGCCATGCGGGGTGGTTCAGGGAAAGCCTGAAGACCAAGCATGCCCCGCTGTTTCTTTATGGCGCAGGGCATGTGGGGTGTGAAATTGTGCGGGTTCTGACGGGATTGCCTTTTGATATTACATGGATCGATACCCACAAAAACCGGTTTCCGGATGCAATTCCTGTGGCGTGGCAGGCCAATATTAACCCCGCCGCGTTAGTTGCAAACGCGCCGGACAATGCATTGCATTTTGTGCTGACTTATTCCCATGCCCATGATCTGGAAATCTGCCATCAGGTGTTATCGCAGCCATTCGGGCATTTGGGTCTGATCGGTTCGGCCAGCAAAAAAGCTCGGTTTTTGAAACGGTTGCGGGAATTGGGCCATTCCGAACCCACACTAAACCGCCTGCAATGCCCGATTGGCGATCGCAGCCTTGGAAAAACCCCCCAAGCCATCGCGATTGGGCTTGCTTATTGGTTAATGCAATCTAACATAAAACAACAACAAGAAACCACGGGGAGGGTCAGCGCGTGAGCGTTTTGCTGGATATTCAGGGGCTGTCAAAATCCTATCCCGGGGTTAAAGCCAATGACGATATTTCATTCCAGATACAGGAAGGCGAAATCCATGCCTTGCTGGGCGAAAACGGTGCCGGAAAATCAACGCTGGTAAAGATGATTTACGGGCTGGTGCGCCCCGATAGCGGTGCCATGATCCTGAATGGTGAAAAATTCGCCCCGCCAAAACCGTTTTTTGCACGTCAAAAAGGCGTGTCGATGGTGTTTCAGCATTTTTCTCTGTTCGAAGCCTTGACCGTTGCCGAAAACATCACCTTGGGGATGGATGTTGCCCCCAGCCGTAAGGAACTTTCAGCCCAGATTCGTAAGGTTTCCAACGAATATGGCTTGCCGCTGGACCCTGACCGCCTGATCGGCGATCTTTCCGTGGGCGAACGCCAGCGGGTGGAAATCATCCGGTGTCTGTTGCAAAACCCGCGCCTGTTGATCATGGATGAACCGACCAGTGTGCTAACCCCGCAAGAGGTCGAGACTTTGTTTGGCACCCTGCGCAAATTATCGGCCAACGGTGTGGCAATTCTTTATATTTCCCATAAGCTTGACGAGATCAAAGCCCTTTGTGACCATGCCACGGTTTTGCGCATGGGCAAGGTGGTAGACACCTGCATTCCTGCCAATGAAACGGCGCGCTCCATGGCTGAAATGATGATTGGTGGCGAGCTGGAAATGCCAAAACCTCGCGAATTCAACCCCGGTGAAGCAGTGTTGGAAATTAAAAACCTGTCGTTGGATTCGACCGATCCCTTTGGCACCAACCTCAAAAATGTCAGCCTTAGCCTGCGCAAGGGTGAGATCATGGGCATTGGTGGCGTGGCGGGCAATGGGCAGGATGAATTGCTGGCCTCTCTGTCGGGTGAACGACTCGTCGATAAAGAAATGATTGTTTTGAAAGGCGCGGCAATTGGCCGGCTTGGCCCCAATGAGCGTCGCAAACTGGGCCTGTTGACCGGCCCCGAAGAGCGGCTGGGCCATGCGGCCGCACCTGCCATGAGCCTCGCGGATAATGCCTTGCTGACCGGATCAATCCGCATGGGGTTGGCCAATAAAGGTTTTTTGAAACACCGTAAAATTGATGAATTTGCCAAACATATTGTCAAAGAATTTGACGTGCGCACCCCCAGCATAAAGGTGATGGCCAAGGCATTATCCGGCGGTAATCTGCAAAAATTTGTCATTGGCCGCGAGGTGCTGCAAAGCCCCGAGGTTCTGGTGGTTAACCAGCCCACATGGGGGGTAGACGCCGCTGCCGCCGCTGCGATTAGGCGCGCCATTCAGGAACTTGCCGAAAGCGGCGCTGCGGTTTTGGTGGTAAGTCAGGATCTGGATGAATTGATGGAAATGTCAGATACCTTTGCGGTTTTGGCCGAAGGCGCGATGTCAAAACCACAAATTGCCGAAGGGCTGACCATTGACGAGATCGGATTAATGATGGGCGGACAATTGGAGGGAGCACAACATGCTGAGGCTTGAACCAAGGCAAAAAGCCTCCAATATGATGCTGTATTTCACGCCGCTTATTGCGGTTGCGTTGACCATGGTCGTTGGCGGGGCATTGTTTGCAATGCTGGGCATTAACCCGTTTGATGCGATATGGATCATCTTTTTTGACCCGTTCCTTGACAGTTTCAACCTGTCACAACTGTTTATCAAAGCTGCGCCATTGATCCTGATTGCCATCGGCTTGTCCTTGGGGTTCCGCGCAGGTGTGTGGAACATCGGGGCCGAGGGCCAGTTTATTATGGGCGCGCTGGTGGGCGGCGCAACCGGGCTGGCATTATGGGGCATGGAGGGCTGGTGGATATTGCCGTTCATGGCCATCATGGGTGCTGTGGGTGGTTTTGCCTGGGCGATGATCCCCGCAATTTTGAAAATCCGGTTTAACGCCAACGAAATATTAGTATCGCTAATGCTGGTTTACGTTGCGCAAAATCTGTTATCGGCAATGGTAATTGGCCCGCTGCGTGACCCGGACGGGTTTAATTTTCCCGAAAGCCGCAGTTTTTCGCGCAATGACGCAACAGAGCTGCCGATGATATTTGAACCGCTAGGCCTGCATGTCGGCGGGGTTGTGGCGCTGATTGCTTTGGCGGGGGCGTTTATATTGCTGCAAAGGCATTCCCTAGGGTTCAACATTAAACTTACCGGAGATTCGCCGCGTGCCGCGCGGTTTGCAGGCGTAAACCCGTCAATCATCATTGCGGTTTGTCTGGGCATTTCCGGCGCGCTGGCCGGTTTGGCCGGATTATTTGAGCTAACCGGCCCTGCTGGCAAGCTGACTACCAACTTTCCGGTTGGATACGGGTTTACTGCCATCATTGTGGCCTTTCTGGGACGCTTGCATCCGGTGGGCATTTTGCTGGCTGGCGTGGTTTTGGCTGGCACTTTTATTGGCGGCGAAAACGCCCAGTTCATGCTTCAGCTGCCTTCGGCGGCGGTGCGGGTATTTCAGGGAATGTTGCTGTTTTTCCTACTCGCGGTGGAAATTCTTATCAGTTATCGCATTCGGTTTTCTAAGGGAGCTTCATAATGGATTTTTCATCGCTAAACCCGGTGGCCATGATCGTTCTTTTAGTCGGCGCTGCCACCCCCATTTTACTGGCCGCCCTTGGTGAGCTGGTTGTCGAAAAGTCCGGTGTGCTTAACTTGGGTGTTGAAGGCATGATGATTATCGGTGCAGTCACCGGCTTTATTGTCGCCACAGAAACCGCATCGCCTTATGCGGGGATGCTGGGTTCCATGGTTGGTGGCGCGCTTGTGGCGATGATCTTCGGTTTTTTGACCCAGTTCTTGCGATCAAATCAGGTGGCGACCGGTCTGGCGCTTACCCTGTTCGGGCTTGGTTTGGCAGCGCTTCTGGGGGGCGATTATAACGGCATCAAACCTCCGCCAACGCCACGTCTGAACATAGAAGGCCTGAGTGATCTGCCGATTGTTGGCGAATTGTTATTCAGCTATGATCCGGTGATTTATTTCTCGATCTTTCTTGTCGCCGCTGTCTGGTATTTCCTGAACCGCACGCGAGGCGGCCTGATCTTGCGGGCTTGTGGTGAAAACCATGATGCCGCGCACTCGCTGGGCTATAACGTGGTGATGATCCGCTTTGGTGCCATCATGTTTGGCGGGGCCTGCGCGGGGCTTGGTGGCGCATATGTCAGCCTGATCCGCGTGCCCCAATGGACCGAAGGCATGACCGCAGGCATTGGCTGGATCGCTTTGGCGATTGTGGTTTTTGCCAGCTGGAAACCATGGCGCGCCATTCTGGGCGCCTATCTATTTGGTGGCATCACGATTTTGCAGCTAAGCTTGCAAGCTTTGGGAATCTCGATCTCTGCGGCTTATCTTTCCATGACACCTTATATTGTAACCATTGTTGTTCTCGTTATTATGTCGGCTGATCGCAAACGCGCCAGCTTGAACGCTCCGGCCTGTTTGGGCCGTTCCTTCCATGCCTCCAATTGAGGCCAATTAAACTAAACTAAACACGGAGAAATATAATGAAATTTACCAAAACACTGGCAACAGCGGCAGCCATGGGCCTCGCCCTCAGCGGCGCGGCCTTTGCCGACGAAGATCCCATCAAAGCCGGATTTATCTATGTTGGCCCGATCGGTGATCTGGGCTGGACTTGGACCCATGACCAAGGCCGCTTGGCTTTAGAGGCCGAATATGGCGACCGGGTTGAGACATCTTTTGTTGAAAGCGTACCCGAAGGCGCTGACGCCGAACGGGTCATGAGCCAGATGGCACGTGCCGGTATGGATATTATTTTCACGACATCGTTTGGCTATATGGACCCAACCATCAACGTCGCAGAGGATTTCCCCGATGTGGCTTTTGCCCACGCGACAGGCTTTAAGCGTGCTGACAATGTTGCCACTTATTCGGCACGTTTCTATGAAGGCCGTTATGTGATTGGCGAAATCGCAGGTGCGATGACCGAAACCAACAAAATCGGCTATATTGCTTCCTTCCCGATCCCCGAAGTGGTGCGTGGCATTAACTCGGCTTATCTGGCTGCCAAATCGGTAAATCCTGACGTGGAATTCAAAGTGGTTTGGGTTTACACATGGTTTGACCCGGGCAAAGAAGCTGATGCTGCCAATGCGTTGATCGAGCAAGGCGTTGACGTGATCATGCAGCATACCGATTCACCTGCTGCCATGACCATTGCCGAGGAAAAAGGCGTTTATGCCTTTGGTCAAGCGTCTGACATGTCGGCCTTTGGGCCAAATGCCCAGCTAACCGCGATCCTTGACAATTGGGCCCCCTATTACATTGACCGCGTTGGTGCTGTCTTAGATGGCACATGGGAAAGCACTGATGTTTGGGATGGTATCGGCGCAGGCATGGTTGGCATCGCACCGTTTTCCGACAATATTCCGGCAGATGTGCAGGCCCGTGCGACGGCAACCATTGCCGCAATTGCATCGGGTGAATTTCAGCCCTTCACTGGCCCGATCAATAAACAAGACGGCTCTGTCTGGCTGGCTGCTGGTGAAACCGCTGATGATGGCAGCTTGGCTGGCCTGAACTTTTATGTTGAGGGCATTGACGGCGAGCTGCCTCAATAAGCCATAACAAAAAACTGAATTGGCCCGCCTTTGTGCGGGCCTTTTTATTTGCGCATTCTGGACAAAAGAATGACTGCCGCCAGCATCAGCAGCCCTGCTGCAAAAAATGGCGCTCCGGGCAGGTAAACCGGTGCCCAATCCGCGGTAAATACCCAAAAAAGCGAGGTCATTAACAACGGGCTGACAACCATTGCCAACCCCTGAACAGATGCCAAGACACCCTGCAATTCGCCCTGTTTATCTGCCGGAACGCTTTTTGACATAATGCCCTGCAAAGCAGGCGAGGCGATGATGCCCAAAGCCATCACCGGCATAAGAATAAACAAAATCACCTGAGAGGAAATCATTACAACCATCATCAATATAACTGCATTGATCATCAAACCGGCCCGCGCCACATTCCATTCGCCGAACCGGGGAATAACCACCCGGATCAACCCGCCCTGAACCAGTGCCATGCACAAGCCAAATATGGCAAGGCTGATCCCGACCATACCTGTCGAAAACGCAAACCGTTCCATGGTGAACACTGCCCAGACCGAAGGGTAAACATTTTGCGCCACGCCAAACAAAAACAAGATCACAACCATGCCGCCAATTCCCGGCACATTACGAAGCCGCATAATTGCCCGAAATGGATTGGTTCGCGCAATTTCAAATTTACGGCGCTTTTCAACTGCCAGCGTTTCGGGCAACACAAAATACCCAAGGACCGCATTCAAAAAGGCAACTGTTGCTGCTGCATAAAAAGGTGCCCTTGGCCCCAATTCACCAAGCAGCCCGCCAAGTGCCGGACCAATCACAAACCCAAGACCAAATGCGGCGCCGACCAGCCCGAAACTGGCGGCGCGTTTTTCAGGTGGGGTAATATCGGCCATATAAGCATTGGCGGTCGAAAAAGTGGCTCCGGTAATGCCTGAAACCACCCGCGCCACAAATAACAACCAGATGGACTGCGCCAAACCAAATACCAAATGGCTGCCCGCCATCAAAACCAGCGCTGCCAACAACACCGGCCGCCGTCCGAACCGATCAGAAAGATTGCCAATGGTTGGCCCAAACAAAAATTGCATGCTGGCATAGGTAAAAGCCAAAAGGTCAATCCAGATGGAGGTCTGCGACAGGGTCTCACCGGTGATGGATTGCAGCATCTTTGGCAAAACCGGCATAACCAGCCCGATTCCAGCGGAATCCAACATCACGGTAATAATAATAAAAATAACAGGAAGTCTGCTTTTCATGAAAGACGCTTTCGCCAAAAATGCCAGACCGGATTAATACCCAACGAAGCGCCAATAACAACCAGTAATTATTAGTGCTCACCTAAGGTTTTGTTAAGGTTATTGCCATAAAGGTTAATGCTTGGGCGGCCTGAATAAAAAAGCTCCCTTTCATCTGGCAAAACGCATCGGGCAAATGGAATGAAGCAATTTCGCGAAACGATTGTGACCGTTAAATCCAGATATAAAACCTGTCTGAAACGAACTGGCCCTGCCATTGGCTTTGCCAGTCAAATCACCGGCTTTATTGAAGCCGTCCAGCCGGATTCTGGCCAGATGCGGGTTCAGGGCTGGTATCTTGGCCCTGATCTGGAAACGATCAATAATGGCATTATTACTCCGCTAGAAAGAACCCTGCCGCGCGAGGATGTGGCCACGGCCCATCGCCACAGGCCAACAGCCAATCCTGGCTTCGATATACTAATGCCTGCTGAACAGTGGCTTTATGTCCGGCCTGTTGGCGCAAACAATCATCTGCCCCGACAAAAAATCTCGTTGTTCCGGCCTTCGGAAAAAATTCTTGCGGCTGCGGTGGCTTTTGCATTTTTGCCAAAACTTGTTTTCCAGCACCCGTTGACCGTGCTTAAGTTTTTACTTTTGGGGGATCGTCGCGCCGCCGGTATTCTTGAAAAGAAACTGCTACCGCAATCTTTTGATAGCATGGCGCAAAGCTTTGATATGTCAATATTTGACCTAAACCCAAACCAGAATATTCCAGCGGGTCAAACCGAAACCGCCATCATCTTACCAATATTCAATTCCTTTGAATTGTTGAAAGAATGTCTGACGAGGGTGTTAACCCATACCGATGCGCCCTATCATTTGATCCTGATCGAAGACTGTTCCAGCGATGCTGCCATCAGGCCGTGGTTACGCAAATGGGCCAAAAACTGTGGTTCCTTGGTCACATTGCTGGAAAATTCGGAAAATCTTGGTTTTATCGGGTCGGTCAATTGCGGGTTGCGTGCCGCTGGTGATCGCCATGTGGTGCTGCTCAATTCTGATGCGTTTGTGCCGCGGGGATGGCTTTCGCGTTTGATGCAGCCCATTTTTCTGGACCAAAACGTGGCCAGCACCACGCCTTTGTCAAACAACGCCGAAATCCTATCATTGCCGGTCTTGTGCAAAGAAAACCCGCTAGGTGATGGCGCGGTTGATCGGATTGACGCGATTGCCCAAACCTTGAACAGCAGCCAGAGCAGCATCGAAATCCCGACCGGTATCGGGTTTTGCATGGCCATGAACAAACGCTTTTTGCAAAAAATCCCCCAGTTGGACCGTCGATTTGGCAAAGGATATGGCGAGGAGGTCGACTGGTGCCAAAAAACCCGCGCCCTTGGCGGCGCGCATCTGGCGGTTACAAACCTGTTTGTGCATCATAAAGGCGGTGAATCCTTTGGTTCTGAAAAACAGCGAAGACTGGCAAAAAATAATGCTGTAATCTCGCGGCTTTATCCGCGCTTTGACCAGCTGGTCCAACAGTTTGCCGCCTCTGATCCAATTAAATCAACCCGGTTTGCTTTGGCTTTTCCCAGCATTGACATTGGCCAGCCAGTGCCGATTTTTCTGACCCATAACAAAGGCGGTGGCACCGAAACCTATTTGAAAAACCGCATTCGTAAGGAACATAAAAAAGCGCAGGCAGTCATTGTTATTCGCGATCAAATCTCTTCAAAAAATTATGGCATTGAAATCCATACCGAGGCGGGCGTTTTGTCAAGTATCGTGACTGATATAGCAGAAATAAAACGGCTTTTGGCCCCGATCCGAGCGCGGGAATTTTTCTATGCCTGCCTTGTCAGTTATCGCGAGCCCTTAAAATTTATAGATGAAATATGCGATATTATCGACCCGAAGCACGATAGCTTTTGCCTCCAGCTCCATGATTTTTTCCCGATTTGTCCGTCTTATAATCTGATTGATGTAAAGGGCGGTTTTTGCAATTTGCCAAGCGTTGAAATATGCAACACCTGTTACAAAAACAATGCCAACGCAATGGCGGCGTCACCCGAAAGCATCGACCAGTGGCGGGAAAACTGGCATACAATTCTTGGTTTTGCCACCCGTATCGAAGCATTCTCCAATTCCAGCAAGGCTATTTTTGCAAAAGCCTATCCACAACATACTGCAAAAATAGTGGTCATACCCCATGATTTACCCATCAAACCGCAGGCCATGCACGCGCCAAAATATGTTAAACCGGTGATAGGCGTATTGGGCAATATCGGCCTGAACAAAGGCGCAGAATTTATTCAAAAAGCGGCCCTTGCCAATAAAAATTCGGGCCGGATCATTGTTGTTGGTAAAATGAACCCACATTTCAAACACCCTGACATCGCCGAAACAGGCCCTTATTCAGTTGAGAATCTGGCCAAAATTGCCAAGGCCAACGGCATTAATTGCTGGTTAATTCCGTCTATTTGGCCCGAAACTTTCTCCTATACGACCCATGAGGCTTTGCAAACCGGTTTGCCGGTTTTCGCATTTGATCTTGGCGCGCAGGCCGAGGCAGTTAAGAAGGCCAAAAACGGCGCCATTATTTCCAACAGGCCTGAGGCTCTTTTTGCTCAAATCGACACCCATTTCGAAAAACACCATAGCGTAAAATTGCCGGAGAATACCTGAACCAGCTATCGCCCCATTGCGAAACTCAAAAGGTGCATTTACGCTACAGGCTCTTTAATCGGGTATAAAATGCGTCTGCGCCAAACCGGAATTCTGCTTTTTACGGGCCTGTGCTTCGCTCTGGTGATCTTTGGGGTTTGGCGCTGGTCGTATGTCAACGCCCTTGGCCAGCTTGAACGCCAAGGCAGCGCCAGCCTTTCCTTGGCTTCGGACCGATTGGTCGGCTTGTTGGAACGGTATCGGATTTTGCCAGTTGCATTGGCCAGAGACGATATTTTTGTTTCGGCCTTGCAGCGTGGCAATATCGGTGCCGCCTTGACGGAGCGGTTGCAATCATTGGCGGATATGATCGGGGCCCAACATATTTTATTGGCGGATGCCAATGGCAATATCGTTGCCGGTTCCTTGCGGCTAGAAGGCAAAACATTTATCCCGAAATCAGTTGCCGAGCGACCAGATTTTCTGCGCGCCATGAACGGAGCATTGGGATTTTACCATGCACAACAACAGGAAAGCTCGCCGCGTGGTTTTATGTTTGCCAGTGCCATCAGAAATAACACAGGCGAAATTTTGGGTGCGTTGATCATCAACAACGATCTTGAAGCGCTGGAATTTCACTGGCGCGGCGACTCTGAAACTATTTTTTTCAGTGACCAGAACAACGTCATTTTTGTGACCAACCGTGACAGCCTGATATTGCGGGTTCTGGGCAACCCAACCGCAAATACCATCGCAGAACTTTATCAAAACAGATATACTAGCGACCAGCTTCAGAAATTGCCGGACCCGCAAGAAACCGTAAGGTTTGGTCGAACATTTTGGGATTTGTCTGGTGTCACTGGGGTTCAAGGCACCGCGCTTTTGATTGACCAGCCATTGCCGGTGATCGGATTGGATGCCCATATTTTGGTGAATATGGCACCAGTTGCGACGCTTGCCAAATCGCGGGCGTTATTAAGCGCGGCTTTGCTGGCGATGTTTGTGATGCTGCTATGGTCTTTGCAAATGCGCCGTCAGGCACTGGCTGATCAACTGGTTATTCGCAAAGACGCCAACGCAGAACTGGAACAACGGGTCCAACAACGCACCGCGCAGTTAAGCGATGCCAATCTTTCTTTGCAACAAGCCCAGCATGATCTGGTTCAAGCAGGCAAGCTGGCCGCGCTTGGCGAAATGTCGGCGGGCATCAGCCACGAATTGAACCAACCGTTGTCGGCCATTCAGTCATTTTCCGAAAATGCAACAATATTGCTGGAGCGAGGGCAGATTTCCCAAACCAAAGACAATCTGGTCCGAATTGCAGTGCTGACTGGCCGAATGTCGCGGATCATTAAGAACTTGCGCAGTTTCGCTAGAAAAGAAGGCGAGGTCGCCATTGACGTGAACCTGTGTCAGGTGGTCGATGACACATTGGAAATCGCCCGAACCAGCATTAGCAAAGGCAATGTAACCGTTCATTGGCTTAGACCCAAAAATGACATCATGGTGCGGGGCGGGCCGGTGCGTTTGCAGCAGGTTTTGCTTAATCTGGTTTCCAACGCCATTGATGCAATGGAAGGTATGGTTCAAAAAACCATTAATATTCAGATCAGGTCAGAAAGCAGTTCGGTTTTGCTGGTTGTGCATGACAGCGGCCCGGGGCTGGAAACACCGGAAAAGATATTTGACCCGTTTTACACCACCAAAAGCGTCAATCATCCACAAGGCATGGGGCTGGGCCTGTCAATTTCATATGGCATTGTGCAAAGCTTTGGTGGCAATATATCAGGCCAAAACCACCCGCAAGGCGGGGCGATTTTTACGGTGCGCCTTGATGCATCAATTCTCGAAAAGACGCCAACATGACCAAAAAAGTGTTGCTGGTTGATGATGATAAACCGGTTCGGGAAGCCCTGTGCCAAAGCTTGGAACTGGCAGGTTTTAGCGTGATTTCAGCAGCCTCGTTTATTGAAGCAACCGACCATATCTCAGCAGAATTTAACGGCGTGGTGTTAAGTGATGTTCGGATGCCCGGCAAAGACGGTTTTGCATTATTGCAGCGCTGCAAACAGATTGACCCCGAATTGCCTGTGATTTTGTTAACCGGACAAGGCGATGTGCCTTCTGCGGTGCGGGCTATGGAACAAGGCGCTTTGAATTTTCTGGAAAAACCGGTCTCGCGGCAACGGCTGGCTGATGTTGTTGGCCAAGCCTGCGCGCTGCGAGTAACGCTGATTGAAAATCGGAGCATGAAAGCACAACTGGCCCGTGAAGACGCTGCCGAGCGCCTGATCATCGGGCAATCGGAAATTGCCCAAAACCTGCGAAGACAGTTGCGGGTTGTTGCCAGTTCTGGCTCTGATGCGTTGATTTCAGGCGAAACCGGCGTCGGCAAAGAACTGGCCGCGCGGGTCATTCATCAACTTTCGAAACCAAAATCGCCGTTTATCGCCATTAATTGCCGCATGTTGACCCAAGGTCAGACCCAGTCGGTTTTGTTTGGCGACGGATCACGAAAAGGCGCGTTTGCCCGTGCTGATGGTGGCACCCTATTTTTGGATGAAATCGGTGCTATGCCGCTGGATCAACAAGTCAGCCTGCTGCGCATTCTGGACGACCGGCAACTTGAATTGCCCTCAGGGCCAAACCAACAGCTCAAAATCCGGGTTTTGGCAGCCTCGCAACAGGATTTGCCAATGATGGTCAGCCAAGGCTTGTTTCGTGATGACTTATTTTTCCGGCTTGACGTTGCGCGGATATTTATTCCGCCATTGCGCGAACGCCCCGAAGACATCGGCATTTTAATGAACCATTTTTTGCTGTTGGAATCCGACAATGGAATACCCTCGGCTGACAGGTTTTCCTTGGCGGAGCTTGTGACAAAGCCCTGGCCCGGAAATATGAGAGAGCTTAGAAACCTTGCACGACGCATGGCCATCGGTATGAACGAATTCGAAAGGTCTGCGGAAACTATCGGGTTATCTTTGGCCATGGATCGGGTTGAAACACGCCTGATTGAACAGGCTTTGCAAAACCATGCCAGCCGCATGACCGAGGTCTGCAACGCGCTTAAAATCCCGCGTAAAACGCTTTATGACCGTATGAAACGGCTAAATATAAAGCCCGCCGACTTTCGATAAAGCCAAAATTTTTTGCTGTCAGCCCCTAATTTTGTGCGGATTTCCGCACAGCTCCGCGCAATATTTTTTCTTTGGCTTCTTTAACCAATTAAAAACAAAGCCTTTATTGACATCCCCGGATTTTAGCAATTTTCCCTTTGCTTTATAAGAATCCCTGCTTGAATAGACGCAGCGCCACAGAACCAGTGGCCAATAAGTTCTGGGAGGAACATCATGCGTTTATTAACATCTGCTGCGCTTGTCGCGGCGACCACAATTTCGGCAACAGCCGCATTTGCACAAGAAGCCTGTGACGAAGGCGAGATTGTTATCAAATTTGCCCACGTCACCAACTCTGACCGTCACCCCAAAGGCATTGCTGCCACTTTGCTGGCTGAACGGATCAATACCGAAATGAACGGTATTGCCTGTATGCAGGTTTTCCCGAATTCAACGCTTTATAATGACAATCAGGTGCTTGAAGCCATGCTGCAAGGCGATGTTCAATTGGCCGCGCCAAGCCTGTCAAAATTCGAAGCCTTTACCCTGCAATTCCGCATTTTTGACTTGCCGTTTATGTTTAATAACATGGCAGCTGTGGATGAGTTCCAAAACTCCGAAACCGGCGAAGCAATGAAAGCATCCATGGCACGGCGCGGCTTGATGGGGCTGGAGTTCTGGCATAACGGCATGAAAAACTTCTCGGCCAATGTGCCGCTTATTTTGCCAACCGATGCTGAGGGCCTGAAATTCCGGGTGCAAACTTCTGATGTGCTGGTTGCCCAAATGGAAGCGCTTGGTGCCAGCCCGCAGCCAATGGCATTTGCCGAGGTTTATGGCGCTTTGCAAACCGGCGTTGTTGACGGACAAGAAAACACTTGGTCAAATATTTATGGCAAGAAGTTCTTTGAAGTGCAGGATGGCACAACCGAAACCAACCACGGTATCATTGACTATCTTGTTGTGACCTCGACCGAGTGGCTCGACGGGTTGGACCCAGCGGTTCGTGACCAGTTTCTGACCATTCTGGAAGAAGTAACCTTAACCCGCAACGCAGAAGCCTTTGCCGTTAACGAAGCTGCAAAACAGCTGGTTATTGACGCTGGTGGTGTTGTGCGCTCTCTGAATGCTGAACAGCGTCAGGCATGGGTTGATGCGATGATGCCGGTTTGGGCACAGTTTGAAAGCGATGTTGGCGCGGAAAATATCGCCGCAGCGCAGGCGATCAACGCCAGCCAATAAAACCACTTTCCGGCCCCGCATCAGGGGCCGGATTTCTTTTGGGGAACCGGTATGTCACATTATAACAGCAACAACTTTGGGCGGTTTACCGACAAGCTTGAAGAAACCGCAATCGCGCTGATTTTGGGCGCTATGACCATGATTACCTTTACCAATGTTGTGTTGCGTTACGGATTCAACGGCGGATTGATCTGGGGGCTGGAAGCCGTAAGTGTGCTATTTTCATGGCTGGTCTTATTCGGCATCGCCTATTGTATTAAAATCACCGCCCATCTCGGGGTCGATTCCGTGATCAACCTGTTTGCCACTAAGGGCCGCCGCCGAATGGCGCTGCTGGCCACTGTTATTTCCATAATTTATGCACTTTTGCTGCTTAAGGGCAGCTATGATTATTACGCCAATTTTGCCAACCTGCCCGCCACCACCGGTCAATGGTTTCCGACCGGATTACAGGAAATGAAAATCACCAATTTTCGTGGTTGGTATGAAATGGACCGCCTGCCAATGCCCGAATGGCTGCGCTTTATCGAGCCGGTTATGAACGAGGGTGAAAGATACAATAAACTGCCCCGGTTTATCCCATATGTTATTCTGCCGATCGGGTTTACCTTGCTGTTATATCGGCTGGTGCAGGCCTTTATTCACCTAAGTAATGGCAACCGCGACACGCTGATCGTGTCCCACGAAGCTGAAGACGACGTAAAAGAAGCGGGTGCCAAATCCGCCGAATTAGAGGATTAAACCATGGAAATTGTAATTTTATTTGGCATGGTGATCGGCCTCTTGCTGTTGAGTGTGCCCATCGCGATCTCATTGGGCCTTAGCTCTATTATTTTTCAACTGATCTATTCAGAAGCCTCATTGGCTTCGGTTGGCCAAACCATGTTTCAGGCCATGTTTGCTCACCCAACCTTGCTGGCCATTCCGTTTTTCATTCTGGCCTCCAGTTTTATGTCCACCGGCGGGGTGGCAAGGCGAATAATCCGGTTTGCCATTGCGCTTGTCGGGCATTTGTCCGGCGGTCTGGCCATTGCCGGTGTGCTGGCCTGTATGATGTTTGCCGCCCTATCGGGTTCTTCCCCTGCAACGGTGGTTGCGATTGGCTCCATTATCATCGTTGGTATGCATAAAATTGGCTATACCAAAGATTTTGCCGCTGGCGTTATTGCGGTTTCGGGCACGCTTGGCATTCTTATTCCGCCTTCTATTGTGATGGTGGTTTACGCCTCTGCCACGGATGTTTCGGTTGGCCGCATGTTCTTGGCTGGCGTTATTCCGGGCATATTGGCAGGCACAATGTTGATGGTCGGCATTTATATTTATGCGCGGGTCAAAAACCTGCCAAAAGGCAAATGGCTTGGCTGGGGCGAAGTGTTTCATTCTGGCCGTGATGCGATTTGGGGCCTGTTTCTAATGGTGATCATTATGGGCGGCATTTATGGCCACCCGTGGTATTGGCCATCATTGGGCGTCGTTTGGCAGCCCGGTGCATTTACCCCCACCGAGGCCGCTGCTGTGGCCGCTGTTTACGCATTTTTGATTGCGAATTTTGTCTATAAAGACATGGGCCCACTGGCAACCGCCGAAGGCACCAAAGCCAAATCCCTGTTCAGACGCCCCCACGCGCTGGTGACCGCATGGTTCCACAGTGACACCCGCGATACCCTGTTTGATGCTGGAAAGCTGACCGTCACCTTAATGTTCATCATCGCAAACGCCTTGCTGCTAAAGCATGTGTTAACCGAGGAGCAAATCCCCCAGCAAATTGCCGGTGTTATGCTTTCGGCAGGTTTTGGCCCCGTCATGTTTTTGATTCTGGTGAATGTCATCCTGCTGGTTGGCGGCCAATTTATGGAACCGTCGGGCCTGATTGTGATCGTGGCTCCGCTGGTGTTTCCAATTGCCATCGAGCTGGGCATTGATCCGATCCATCTGGGTATTATCATGGTGGTTAACATGGAAATCGGCATGATAACGCCGCCGGTGGGGCTGAATCTGTTTGTGACCTCGGGCGTGGCCAATATGCCGATGATGCGGGTTGTCCGCGCGGCATTGCCTTGGTTGGGGATCTTGTTTGTGTTCCTGATTTTGGTGACTTACATCCCGTCGATCTCGACCTATCTGCCAAATTCAATTATGGGGCCGGAAACTATATTAAAATAGGTGGGATTCTGCCCAAGCCTAAAAAAGCGCTTTTCCAATGTGAGATTCTGGCATAGGAAAAGCCTAACAGGTATTAAGGTAAAATCATGAACGCTATTTCTCGTAGAATTATGCTGGGCGGTGCAGCGGCAGTAATCGCTGCCAGCACCGCACGCGCCACAAGCAATGAAGAAATGGCCGATATGGTTGTGATCTTCAAGGACAGCCGAAAGCTATATTTATACCGTGACGGCGCGCCGATCCGCCAGTTTACCATTGCGCTTGGCTTTGAACCCGAAGGCGACAAACAATTTGAGGGTGACGGGCGTACCCCTGAGGGCACCTATTTTATTGACCGCCTGAACCCCAACAGCCTGTTTCACCTAAGCCTTGGTATTTCTTATCCAGACGCAAATGACCGCGCCCAAGCAGCCGCCAACGGCGTTGATCCGGGCGGCGACATCTTTATTCATGGCAGTGATGGTCGCCCCGCCAGAAGAAACCCCGAAGACTGGACAGCGGGCTGCATCGCTGTCAGCAATGCTGAAATCGAGGAAATCTGGCGTCGCGTGCCAATTGGCACGCCTATAGTGATTCAGCGATAACCAGTGTTTCGGCGCTTTGCTGCATACCAATTAGTTGAACCCACCAGATTTTGCCACTTTCTTCCTGAAACCAACCAAGGCTCATATGGGTGGCAGCTGGGTTCAGCATCGCAGCTCTGGCGCGCGGGTCGGTATTCCAGGACTGGAACATCTCAATGGGCCCTAAAAAGGTCTCGGCAACATTTTCACCGGTGATTAATCCGACAAACCCGGCACGTTCCGCACGGGTTTGGGGGGATGATCGGTCAGAGCCAAAATTCCATGCCCGCAATTGCGCAGCCATATCCCGCGCATGGGTCTCCGCTGCTGCCGTCAACTGGGGTGACAGCGTCACAGCCTGCAAACCTTGGCCAGCGCGAATGGTATTTACCAGATCCATCTGGTTCAGGCGCATGGCATGGGCTTCTCGCGGATCAATGATATTAGACGCAACGTCACCACCGATTTGGACACACCCTGCCAAACCCAGCGTGATCGCCAATACCAAAGCAGTTATACGAACCATTCGTCCATCTCCTAAAAATACTCCCTCAGGTCTTTAACGCCAAATCGGGCAGGATACAAACACCGAAGTGTATCAATGACAGCAGTGTGAGTTGCACCTTTTGGCTGAATTGAATACAGTGAGGCCGAACTCGAATTTTAAGGTTTGGAACATGAAAAATAAACTATCAAGACGCAGCTTTACCACATCTATTTTGGCGACCGGGGTTATGGGCCCGACATTGGCCAAAGCGCAGGAACAAGCCATCGGCGCAAATCTGGCCGCGCCCAGCTATGTCAGCGCCAGCTTTGTTACCGTGGATTGGCGCAATCATTTTAGCAATCTGCGCAATGGCGTCATTGTTTCAGATACGCGCGGACGGGTTTTGCATTTCTGGTCCGAAGAAGAAGAATACCTGATTTACCCCACCAGCGTTCCCCTGACCGAAGAATTAACCAAACGCGGCCGCACCTCTGTTGTGCAAATGGTTGTCGGGCCGGAATGGCGCCCAACCCCGAATATGCTGCGCCGTGACCCGGATTTGCCGCGTTTTGTTGGCGCCGGCCCGGAAAACCCGTTGGGCACCCATGCCATGTATCTTAGCTGGCAATATTACCGTATTCACGGCACCAACGATACGCGCAAAATCGGACGTCAAGCTTCCAACGGCTGTATCGGTTTGTATAACGAAGACATTCTGGACCTGTTCGGGCGTTGCAAAGTTGGCACCCAAGTAATTCTGATCTAGACCATCATATCTGACCGCCAAGTGGTGCATTTTTGCCGCAGTAATTTGCGAAATTCGCATTTTTTGTGTCACTCGGCTCAGGTATCTTTTTTTTTCGACTAAATGTTTGTTACTGTGCCGGATATTCAGTTGCTCTGGATGACTGATTTGATGGTTTGAAATTATCTTAAGGATTTAACATGAAAAAAATATTCGCAATTGCAATCGCAACTATTGCTTCCGCAGCAGCCGCAACCGCTGGCACCGTTGCCTTCGTGGCCCCCGAAGTAACCATGATCGAAGAGCCAGCAGCCATGGGCGGCTCTGGTAGCTGGTTGATCCCGCTTGTTATTCTTGGCGTTTTGATCTTGGCGCTGACAGGGAATGAAGAAGAAGAAGGATAACCCATCATCATCCTAGACCCTAACGCCTAGCGTCGGTGGATAGATGACTAAATATCTCTAAACGCATTTAAGCAGAGGAACCTCGATTTCTCCGTTTTTTTAGTCGTATGTAAATGGCTCCAACACATCAATTTCGATAGAACCCTGCCTTGGCCCCAGCCATTGGCTGGATTGCAATATCTGACCTGTCGCATCAACCAGATGGGTGTTGATAAAACTGACATCATCCCCGTCACACATATATTGCATAATCTGGGTCTCAAAAACCTTGTCGAGCAACGCCAGTTCATACGCTGATCCGGCCTCTAACTGACAGGTCACCGAATAGACAATGCCGCTCGGGCCGTCGCCGGGCATGTGGTAATCTCTTGAAATATTTGATGGCCAGTCTTTGGGCATTGTCAGCACCGCGACAGGGTCATCAATGTCACTGCGCAGGGCCAATAGGTCGGTGTCGATGCCACGGCTGGCAGTGATCAGGCTGCCACGTAAGGTAAGCGTTTGCTGTAACTGCGAGGCATAGGTAACATAGTCATCGTTCAGCGACCGCGCAAAAAGCAAAACACCTTTGGTATCATCGCCAACCCGCGCCCGAATGATAGCAAGCCCTGTGTCTTGAATTAACTCAAATGTCAGAACAATCGGTGTGCGTGCCGCTTGCTCTGCTGCCAGTTCTGCGGCTGCGGCTCGGCTACCGGGTTTGACCTGTTCCCAAACAGCGGAAAGAACAGGGTTTGTGCCACCGCTAGACGAACATCCAGCAAGAAAGACAGTCATGAGCAAGGCAGTATTGGCACGTATCATTGCCAAAATGCTCCCCAGCTTTCATTCAAATCGATCACGGAATTGCCACGGATAATCGGATACAGCCGGTTGGCGATATTCAACCGCGCGCCGCCATCATTGCCAAAACCAGCCAGATTGACCGAAACCGAAGACCTACTTTCAAACGGCAATGTCCACGCAAAAGGAATGGTCAGCGAAACTCCCTTAGAAAAATTCCCCTCGCCAAAATCTGCAAAGCTGACATCGGTCAGGGTGATAAAACCGGCAACCTCCCAGCCATTTGTAAACTGGCGAGAAAGGCTGAACGTCGCTCCCCAGTCGCCGGCCAAATAACGGCCAACATCCAGTTGTGCTTCTAGTTCCTGAAATCCGGTATTCCAGTATACCGACGCAAAGCCGGTCAGGGCTTCATATTCCTGAAACCCGAACATGGAATCAAAAGCGCGTTGTTTGACGTAAGATAATTCAACCCCTGTGCCCCAGCTTTGGTTGGTGGGTTTCCACAGCAATTCACCACTGATGCCGCCGAACATCCGCTCCAGATAACCAGCTGAAACCCGTCCGTAAACAGCAGGGTTGACCTTAAACAGATAATCCGCCGTCAGCCGCGTTACCACCGGACCGGTATTGTCATAAAGTGCGACATCGCTGCGCACATGCGGAATGGGGCTAACAGATGGGCCCGCGCCTTCGCCAATATTACCGCCCAAGCGTTGTGAAACTGCCATGTTAAGCCCAAATCCACGGGAAATTTGGTAATTCGCATTGCCAACAAGCAGGAAATCTAACTGGCCAACGCCGCCTGCGCTAAACAGGTTAATCGGCACTCTTGGGTTTATTGACCATGAAAATCGCGGGTAAACATCCGGCATCCATACTGTATCACCGGCAATATTGAACGGGGCATCGCTAAATTGGGTGGTTTCAAAACTGCGCATGCCCGCATCGGGGCGATCAACCTGCGCTTCCAGATCAGAGCGGCGAATTTCCATTGTGGTGGTTGGCAGCGCCCCCGCCATCAAGGTAATCTGGAATATCTCAACCGAAGCCGGAGCAGACCCCGCCAAAATTCGCGCCAAACGCCCAACCGCCATCGGGTTACGGGAATATTTGGTATTGTCGATATAAAGCGCCAGCACATTGCCATCAATGCGCCCTTGTTTGACACGAATGCCGTCATTGCCCAGCGCATCCGCCAATGCATTAATCATGGCATTGCGCACCGCCGGGTTGGCGGCCCAAGCTGTATCACGGGTGACATCATGTGGCCGAGCATTAACCGGCGCGGGGCCGGCACCGATGTCTTGCGGGGTAATTGGCGCGTTGGGATTGCCGCTAACGGTCACCCGAAAGCCAAAATCAGTGCCATAATTGTAATAGGCGCCCAAGGCAATATGCGGGCCAAGCTGATATTCCAAACCAAAATTAAACGGTGAATCGCGTTCAAAATCGCCAAAAACCTGCTCGCCGGTATAAGCATCCGAAGAGTATTCAGCTTTGAAGGTCAGATTATCGATGGGTGTTTGCCACTCAACCCCAGCAAATAAAGCAGCGTCGCCAGCAAACAGATGATCAAAGCCAATGCCGTTATCCATGGCTGGGCGCGGGCCTAAAAATTCACCAATCGGGTTATAAGTGCCAAGTCGACCCCAGCCAACCCCAGCCGATACCCGTAAATTTGAGCCAAAGCCTTTGGTGGCAACCAGATATTCGCTGGTGGTTGGCCCGTTTGACAAAAAATCACGAAACCCCAGCGCCACGGCCGGGCGCATGTTGCCCTCCCTAAAAAGCTGAAATTTCAGGTCCAGCGCCGTGTCGCCAAATGCAACACCCGGCGCGGTCCAGTCATCCAGTATTACCGAACGGGTTGATGCCTCTATCCAAGGCAAAAGCTGAAAATTAAAGGTCGCGCCGGACATGGTGCCATTGCCAACAAACGACCAGCTTGTCTGCCCGTCAGGCTGCATGACCGCATTTGGCATATCAATAATACCAACAGACCCGTTGCTGCCAAAACTGGCACCAAAATTCT
This sequence comes from Rhodobacterales bacterium, assembly GCA_003228875.1. Taxonomy (GTDB): domain Bacteria; phylum Pseudomonadota; class Alphaproteobacteria; order Rhodobacterales; family Rhodobacteraceae; genus UBA3077. The sequence goes on along the minus strand of QIGK01000093.1, from coordinate 11,873 downwards.
GCGCATTCACCGCTGGCGCAATGCCAGCAGTCAGCAAAGTTGTCACGATCAAACGACCAATTACAGACATAATACCCCACACCGAATCTGTTGCTTTTCTAAGTTTGTTTTTACAGGGATTCAAAATGCAAAGCGAGGTGATTCATTTACTTACACTACGCTCTGCCTTCAACAAAGCGCGAAGTCCGGTTTTGTAATCGGGGTAGATCAACGAGACGCCCAGTTTTTGCGTGATCTTGTCATTGGCAACCTTTTTTGATTCCGCATAAAAGCTACGCGCCATAGGGGTTAAATCAGCGGTGTCAAAATCAATCGCTTTGGGAATAGGCATACCCAGCAGCCGTGCCGCCTCAGCGATCACATCTTGAGGCGGGGCTGGGTCATTATCACAGATATTATAAATACTGCCCACATCCGGCCTTGCAATCGATGCCTTTAGCACTTGGGCAATGTCTTCAACATGAATTCGGCTAAACACCTGCCCTGCCTTGATAATCCGGCGCGCAGTGCCATTTCGAACTTTGGCAAACGGCCCGCGCCCATCGCCATAAATCCCGGCAAGCCGAAAAATATGCACAGGCAATGTATGGCTTTCAAACAGCCCCAGCCATTGCTTTTCAGCCGCCACACGGTGATGGCCCCTTGTTGTTGCGGGGGTCAAAGCGCTGGTTTCATCCACCCAGCCGCCGCCATGATCCCCGTAAACACCGGTGGTCGACAAATACCCGACCCATTGCAAATGGCTGGCAGCCTGTTCAAATTCGGGTGCAAGGCGCGCCAAAAACGGATCACCGTTAAGGTCAGGCGCAGCGCTGATCAACACATGGGTTGCCTGCGCTAAAGCCGTCGAAATATCGCTGCCGGGCCATTGAATAATGTCTTGTCCAACGGCTTTTTCTGCTTCGCGGCTAGTGCCGATAACCCGCCAGCCGTCGCGACGCATGACACTGGCAAAAACCTGCCCTGTATACCCATAACCAAAAATCAAAAGCGTTTTGTTCATGCTGCCCCTAAAATCCGCGCGCGCGCCCAGCCAGCTGCATCCTGAATGGTGGCGTCTGGGTCTTGCATCAAAGTCTCGCAAGTGGGGATCAATGATTTTTTGCCCGAATTCCCGATCGCATATAAAACATTGCGCACAAACCGGTTGCGGCCAATGCGTTTAATGGGTGAGCCTTGAAAAACGTCTCGAAACCCCGCATCATCAAGGCTGGCCAAATGCGCCAATTTTGGGCAGCGTAATTCTATTCTGGCCCAATATCGGGCATCAGCAGCCACCTGTGCAAATTTGTTCCACGGGCAAACCGCAAGACAATCATCACACCCGTAAACCCGGTTGCCCAGCTTTGAGCGCAGGGCTTCGGGAACCGGGCCGGAATGCTCGATGGTCAAATAAGAGATGCAGCGCGTCGCATCCAGTTTATAAGGCTCGGGGAAGGCGTCAGTCGGGCAAATATCGAGACATTTGGTACAATTTCCGCAATGGTCCACATCCGCTATATCCTTGGGCAGGTCCAGGGTTGTAAAAATTGCCCCCAGAAAAAACCAGCTGCCAAGTTCGCGGCTGACAACATTGGTATGCTTGCCCTGCCAACCCAGCCCAGCCGCCTGCGCCAGTGGTTTTTCCATCACCGGTGCAGTGTCAACAAACACCTTTATTTGGCAAGGCTGTTGTTCAATCAACCAACGCCCCAGCCGTTTCAGACGTTTTTTGACAGGGTCATGATAATCCCGATTACGTGCATAAACTGAAATCGAGCCTCGATCCCGCATTTCTAACAGACGCAACGGGTCTTCGTCCGGCCCGTAATTCTGCGCCAACATAATCACCGATTTGGCCTCGGGCCAAAGCGCTGCGGGGTTACCGCGCCAGTTAACGCGCTCATTCATCCAGCTCATCTGGCCGTGATAGCCGTTTTTGAGAAATTCATCTAAGCGTCCGGCGGTGGCCGGAACCGCATCGGGCGCGCAGATACCGACCTGTTCAAAACCAACCTCAAACGCTTGTTCGCGCAGTGATTGGGCCAGTTCCTGCATCAAAAATCAAGATCTGTGTAATGATCCGGCGGCACAAAACCGGCTAGTTGATCCCGCAAAATATTGCGAAAGGCAGGCCGTGATTTGATTTTGGCATACCAGTCTTTGACATTGCGATTGCGCAACCAGTCTATGTCATTGACATAATCCAAAGTGCTGAAATGCGCGGCTGCGGTAAAATCAGCGATGGTCATCATATCACCAGCCAACCAACGCCGGCCCTCCAAAAGCCACCCCATGTAATCAATATGGTATTTGATGTTTTTTGAACCGGCTTTGATGTTTTTACTGTCAGGATACCCGCCACCCATCAGTTTTTTGTGGACCCGTTCGTAAACCAGATTTGCGGTGACCTCCCGATGGAATTTATCATCAAACCAACTGGCCAGACGCCGCGCTTCAGCCCGTTCTGCGGGGTTTCGCGGTAATAATGCAGGGGTTGGATGGGTTTCCTCAAGATATTCAAAGATCGCCGAGGATTCCGCCAGTATTAAACCATCCATACGCAGCATCGGCACTTTGCCTGATGGATTCAGCCGCAAATAATCAAGGTTCTTTTCCCAGTATTTTTCCTCAACCAGATCAACCTCGATCTTTTTTTCAGCCAGAACCAACCGGACTTTTCGGCAAAAGGGCGATAATGGCAGATGATATAAACGGCGCATGAATAATCCAGTATGTGTGCCGCGCCAATGTAGCCGCGACCCGTTAATATTTTCAAGTGGTTAAGGCGAAATTCAGCCTAGATAAGGGTTAAACACCTTTTCGGCGGGAATTAGAATATCGGATGTCACTTCGTCTATTTGCCGATGGCCGCAAAATGCCATGGTCAGGTCCAGCTCTTTTTGAATAATTTCGAGCGCGCAGGTCACACCTTGTTCGCCCATTGCCCCCAGCCCATACAAAAAGGCGCGGCCAATATAAGTGCCCTTTGCACCCAGCGCGATGGCTTTCAATACATCTTGCCCGCTCATGATGCCGCCATCCATATGAATCTCGACTTTTTCACCAACCGCTTTGACAATTTCAGGCAGAATTTCAATCGCCGAAAGCGCGCCATCCAACTGCCGCCCGCCGTGATTGGAAACGATAATGGCATCCGCGCCGGATTTCACCGCCAGTTTGGCATCATCCGCATCCAGAATACCTTTGATAATCAATTTCCCGCCCCAGCGCTCTTTGATCCACTGCACATCTTCCCAGCTTAGCGCTGGGTCAAACTGTTCGTTGGTCCATTCCGCCAAACTGCCCATTTTTTCAGCCCCCGCAACATGGCCAACAATGTTGCCAAAACTGTGCCGCTTTGTGCCCAGCATGCCCAGCCCCCAACGAACCTTGGTGGCCATATTGGCGATATTGCGAAGCGTCGGTTTTGGTGGCGCGGTCAACCCGTTTTTGAAATCCGCATGCCGTTGGCCGATGATTTGCAAATCCAGCGTCAGCACCAGTGCAGAACACCCCGCCGCTTTGGCACGATCGATCAATTTTCCCAGATAATCCTTGTCACGCATCACATAAAGCTGAAACCAGAACGGCACGGTTGTGTTCTCGGCCACATCCTCGATCGAGCAAATCGACATGGTCGAGAGCGTAAAAGGCACCCCGAATTTCTCGGCAGCTTTGGCGGCTTTAATCTCACCATCAGCACTTTGCATGCCGGTTAACCCAGTCGGAGCCAGCGCCACCGGCATAGATACATCCTGCCCGATCATGGTGCTGGCAAGGCTGCGATTTTCCATATTCACCGCCACTTTTTGGCGCAAACGGATACGGGCAAAATCCGAGGCATTGTTTCGATAAGTTGATTCGGTCCAAGAACCGGAATCCGCATATTCATAAAACATCTTGGGGACCCGGCGCTTGGCCAACACACGCAAATCTTCGATACAAGCGATTTTTGCCATATTCAGGCCCCTTATAACACAATCCTGCGCCCTCGATATTGCTATTCCCTGCCAAGGTCAATTGACCCTTTTCAATCAAGCATAAATGGCCTATATGGCGCTCTTCACGCGGCGCTTACACCCTTGGAGGATCGCCGCCTTAATTTTTGGAGAAATAAAATGGCAGATCTTCTTGATCTTACAGTCTCGGTTCGCGATGGAGTTGGCAAGGGGGCCGCTCGTGCAACGCGCCGTGCAAACTTGGTTCCTGGCGTAATTTACGGTAATGGCGAAGACCCCGTTTCGATTCAGGTCGAATTCAACCCGTTGCTGAAAATGCTGCGCGCCGGTAAATTCATGTCTACGCTGATCAACCTGACCATGGATGGCAAAGACCAACGGGTTATTTGCCGCGGTGTGCAACGTGATGTGGTACGAGACCTGCCAATCCATATTGATTTTTTGCGCCTGTCTCGCAAGTCGCGCATTAACCTGAACATTCCAGTTGAATTCCTAAACGAAGAAGATTGCCCGGGCCTGACCAAAGGTGGCGTTCTGACCGTTGTGCGTAACGAAGTTGAAATGAAAGTGACCGCTGGTGACATTCCTGAAAACCTGACCGTTGATCTGACAGGGCTTGAGGTCGGCGACGTTGTCCATATGTCTGACATTGATCTGCCAACAGGTTCGCGCCCGATGATCACTGATCGTGACTTTGTGATCGCCAATATTGCCGCGCCTTCCAGCCTGAAATCCGCTGGCGAAGATGATGAGGAAGATGGCGAAGACACAGAAGCAGAAACCTCTGAGGACGAAGCCGCCACCGAGGAATAAGTTCTGTTATTCAGAGACAAAGGCGCGCTGTAATTCCGGCGCGCCTTTTTTTATGTCTGGGTATCTGGCATAAACCCCAAAAGGATTGACCATGAAATTATTTGTAGGCCTAGGCAATCCCGGTGCAAAATATTCAGGCAACCGGCATAATATCGGCTTTATGGCCGTTGACCAAATTGCTGTGGGTCACGGATTTTCACCTTGGAAAAGTAAATTCAGCGGTTGGGTGGCCGAAGGGCGGCTGGGGCGCGAACGCATTATTTTGCTTAAACCCGCAACATTCATGAATCTTTCCGGCCAGTCCGTTAGCGCCGCGATGCAATATTTCAAACTTACACCCGATGATGTGACGGTGTTCCATGATGAACTTGATCTGGTTCCGGGCAAGGTCCGTCTGAAATTCGGTGGTGGACATGCGGGCCACAACGGTTTGCGCTCCATCCACCAACATATCAGTGATGCTTATCACCGCGTGCGCATTGGCATTGGCCATCCCGGCCATAAAGATCGGGTGTCGGGCTATGTCTTGCATGACTTTGCCAAAGCAGATGCAGAATGGATTGATGATCTGATGCGCGGCATTGATGAAGGCATTGTTGATCTTGCAAGCGGCGACGGGCCGAATTTTCTGAATGCGATTGCGTCGCGGGTTATGCCTAAACGGCTGGCCAGCAAGCAGATTCCGCCGGTAAAAAAGCTGGAAAAACCCCAAATTGTGGCCGATACCCGAACCGCGCTTCAGAAATTAAAAGACCGGTTTTAGTGATTTCACCACTAAATTGAAAATGCGGTTTGAAACCGAAAGCAAATAGGCTGACAAAACAAAGAGCCAAAGCCAGAATTTTACGCAAAGAAAAACCATAGCAACGGCCGAGTGCTGCCACAGCTATGGTTAAAGTTCTAAGTTTAATAATTTTTACTCAATAACTTTTTGTATAGATCCAAGATTGATTGACGGTAAACCAAAGACCTATGCCCCTTCTGATCACTGTTTATCTATTTTGTCAAATCAATGGGCTATAGTTAAGCTGCTGGTTTTTATACGCAAAGCGCGCTTATCGTGAAAAATGTCGTAAAAAATCGAATTTTAATGTATTTTTCAAAAGTTAAGCCCGCTGAATTCAGTGATTCAACGGGCCGGAATACTTTTTTCTATTGGGTTAGTCTTTGCGGAAAAATTTCTTTTCGCGCGGCTTGCCATCCCAGCCGGGTTTGCCTTTTGGGCCACGGTCGTCAAAGCGTTTTTCACCGCCCCCGTCACCGCCTTTATAGCCGCCCTTATAGCCACCACCATCACGATCACCGCCATAAGGCTTGCCACCACCCTTATAGCCGCCACGATCGCCGCCACCACGGTCACCGCCGCGATCACCACCATATTCACGGGTTTCCCATTTTTTGATCAGGGCAACATTAAAGGTGTCGCGGTGAATGGTGCCTTCATTGCACCAAAGGCACGACACCTGATCTCCGTCAACAGCTTCAACAGCCATACGCGGTGAACCCGCGGTCAGGGCAACAATGTCCCCTAATTTATAATCCGGCATTTTTCTATCTCCATAAACGCTACGCAACAATGCGGAAAGAGCGATACATAAACCCTTTGTAGCGGTTTGCAATCAAAAAAATACCCCACCCGATTTCTCGGATGGGGTTGTTTTAGTCACGTAACCGCACCAAATCGTTCATCAACCCATCAGTGCCGTTGTGCACCGTCAGATGATCAACTTTGCTGGCGATCACTTCCAGCGCCTCTAGCTCTTTTAAGCGCAGCATGATCGGGTTTTCCGCCATAATTTTGGCAGTGTTCAGCAATGACCGGGTGGCGTTGGTTTCCTCGCGCCGCTTAATCACGTTGGCTTCTGCTTCCTTCTGGGCTGTGACAACCTTGTTCAGAATATCACGCATCTCCCCCGGCAAGATCACGTCTTTCAACGCAATTTCACCCAGTTCAACCCCGATCAGTGCCATTTCGGTGCGCACCTTTTCAGCGGCTTCCGCATCAACTGAAACCTTTTCAGCCAGCATCTGGTCCAGCGTTTTGGCCCCCAGTGTTTTGCGAAAAGCAAACTGCAAGGCGCGGTGCAGGGATTCCTCAAAATCCTTTACAGCTGTGACCGCCAACATCGGATCAAGGACCCGAAAATCAGCTGCAAGATTAACCCGCAAAGTCACACGATCTTTGGTCAGAATTTCCTGACCAGTCACATCATGCGCCCGCCAGCGGGTGTCCACCAGCTTAACGTTGATTTTCCGGGCAACAGCCCAAAACCGGTGCGTTCCAGCAGGCAATACCCGCGTGAACGCACCCTCAACCGCCATCAACCCAACCGATCCATCCGGCACTTCAAACGAAGCAACCTTATCAATCACACCCGCCCGCGCCAAACGCTGACCAAGGTTTTTAGGAACTTCCAGAGTTTCGGAAATGTCCACCACCTCAACCGACCAAGGGCCAGCATCGATCCAGAAAACCATTTGGCCTTCAGGTTTCAGGATGCCTTTGATCCGCCCATCCCGCGAAATCACCAACACCTCATCAACGCCTGCCCGAAATTCGGTCAGATGCAAAGCAGCCATCTCTGACTGTTCACGGAACAATGCTTGCGAAAGATTTGAAACAAACTCTGGCCGGTTAAGATCGTGCATTTCAACCATCACACCGTTGCTTTTTAAACGATGCTCGCCAGAACCAAGGATCCCCATGAACCGGCCCTTTTCCAACACAATTGCGCGTTGGTATTCTGTTACGGTAATCCGCTGATGTCCCGTCAATTTGTCCATAATTTTTGTCATGGTCTTATCCTTTTATATTTCTTATCGTCGTCGCAATGTGCACTCCTATATTTGTTAAAAGCCCCCGAAACCAGCGGCCTGTTTTTCAGCGGATCAAGCAGGAGCGGAAAACGTTGGGAAAAGCGGGGTCAAGACGTTCGAAAACCCCGAAACCTGGCAAAAACCAATTCATTTCATCACAATTCAACCGGCCAAAAGCCAGGGCGTTGCCTGTTTAGCTGGTCAATAACCCAAAGGTCAAAGCCCTACCAAAGCCAACCGCGCAAGCTGGTTTCGGGAACCGTAAGTTTGTGCCTTTCGGCGATTTGAGGCAGGATTCGAACCTGCTACACATAGATTAACATTCTATTGCTCTACCCGATGAGCTACTCATGGAGCAAAAGACTGGATTCGAACCAGTGACCTCCGGTTTAAACACCGGCGCTCTAACCTCTGAGCTACATCTGCAGTCTCACACTCGTTTTGCAGCCTTGGCACACAGAAAGGCAAAGCCCCCTGCACCGGTGATGTTGCAACATCAACCGCTAAGATCTGGTCCGCGTTGGCGAGATGCACGCTATAGGTCAGGACCGCGATTCGGATCAACCAGTAAAGTTTTCAAAAACTATTCCCTGTGACATTTTTGCCACATTGGTAATTTCATAAAACCCCGTTTTTGCGTTTAAATGCTCACACCCAGAATATCGGCCACCGTAAATATATCCTTGTCGCCACGCCCGCTAAGGTTCACGACCATCAGATGGTCCGAGGGCAGATCTCCGGCGATTTTGCCCGCATGAGCTATCGCATGCGCAGATTCCAGCGCCGGAATAATGCCCTCCAGCTCACATAATAATTGAAACGCATCCAGCGCCTCGTCGTCAGTGACCGACACATATTCCACCCGCCCCATATCGTGCAGCCATGCATGTTCCGGCCCGATGCCGGGGTAATCAAGCCCCGCAGAAATGGAATGACCCTCAAGAATTTGCCCATCATCATCTTGCAACAAATAGGTCCGGTTACCGTGCAAAACCCCGGGCCGTCCGCCGGTGATGCTGGCGGCATGTTCATTGCGTTCATCCACGCCGTGGCCGCCAGCCTCCACCCCGATGATTTTAATATCGGCATCATCTAGAAACGGATGAAACAGCCCCATTGCGTTGGAACCACCGCCAATACAGGCGATCAGGCTGTCGGGCAAACGGCCTTCTTGTTCCATCATCTGCACGCGGGTCTCTTTGCCAATAATAGTCTGAAAATCCCGCACCATCGCCGGATAAGGATGCGGCCCCGCCACGGTGCCAATGCAATAAAACGTCTCATCAACATTGGTCACCCAGTCGCGCATGGCTTCGTTCATGGCGTCCTTCAGCGTGCCCCGCCCCGAGGTCACCGGAATAACCTCTGCCCCCAGTAATTTCATGCGAAACACGTTCGGAGCCTGTCGCTCCACATCGGTCTGGCCCATAAAAACAATGCATTTCAGGCCAAATTTTGCACATACCGTGGCCGTCGCAACCCCGTGCTGCCCCGCACCGGTTTCGGCAATAATACGTTTTTTACCCATGCGCTGCGCCAGCAATATTTGCCCCAACACGTTGTTGATTTTATGGGCGCCGGTGTGATTCAGCTCATCGCGTTTCAAATAAATTTTTGCCCCGCCAAATTGTTCGGTCAGCCGCTCAGCAAAATAAAGCGGGCTGGGCCGGCCCACATAATGTTTCCATAAATCATCCATCTCGGCCCAGAAATCCGGGTCGATTTTGGCGCGCTCATATTCCGCCTCAAGATCCAGAATAAGCGGCATCAGGGTTTCGGAAACAAACCGCCCGCCATGGATGCCGTATCGGCCCTGCTCGTCGGGGCCGGACTTAAAGGAATTGCGTAGATCTGTGGTCATTACCTGCCCCTGTTTCCAATTAGGATCTCTATACAGAGATCACCCAGCAGCGGCAATAAAGGCTTTGATCAATGCCGCGTCTTTCACCCCGGGAGCAGATTCCACACCCGAGGAAACATCCACCTGTGTTGCGCCCGTTAGCCGAATGGCTTCAGCCACGTTTTGGGCGGTCAGCCCCCCCGCCAGCATCCACGGCACTGGCCAGCGGCGACTGGCGATAAGCTGCCAGTCAAATGGCACCCCATTTCCGCCCGGCAATTTCGCATTTCGCGGCGGTTTGGCGTCGACCAGTATCTGGTCTGCCACCGCTAAATATTGCTCCAGCGCCACAAGGTCGCTGGCATCCGCAATGCCAACGGCTTTCATCACTAGAAGCCCATAGCGCGCCCGAACTTCAGCTACCCGCGTTGGGGGTTCCTGTCCGTGTAGTTGCAATGTATCCAGCGGCACTTGATCAACAATGGCGTCCAGCTCTGCGTTGGTGGCATTCACCGTCAGCCCAACCTTGGCCACGCCAACCGGCACCTTAAGCGCCAGCGCTGCGGCTTTAGAAATATCTGCATATCGTGGCGATTTTTCAAAAAAATTCAGCCCAATATAACGCGCGCCGGCATGCACTGCTATGTCCAGCGATTCCGCTGTAATCAACCCGCAAATCTTGACGTTCATTTAGCAAGGATAGCAAGGACGTCGTCGTCATCCATACCGCTTTCTTTCTTAAGCTGCGCTACCTCAGCCGACAATTGCGCCGCTTCGCGGTTTTTCACAGCCGCTTTTTTGCGATATTTATGTTCGCGGAAAAATTCCAAGACATAGCCCAGAACCAGCCCCACAAGAATGGCTGCAAAAATAATGACGAATAGTGGCAGTTCTAACTGGAAATTGATCGCCATCGGCAAGTCTTGGGGCAGCAAGGCCACAATCACCGAGCCGCGATTTGCCAGTGCCAGCGACACCAAGACGATCATGAATATCGCCAGAATTATGAAACGGATATAACGCATTTAACGCTCGTGAAATGTGGGTTAGCTACCGTTCAGACGGTCGCGAAGCAGCTTTCCTGTTTTGAAAAATGGCACGTATTTTTCTTCAACCTTGACAGACTCGCCGGTGCGCGGATTGCGCCCGATACGGGCGTCACGCTTCTTGATTGAAAAAGCGCCAAACCCGCGCAATTCAACCCGCTTGCCAACGGCCATTGCATCAATAATTTCATCAAAAATTGTCCCGACAATCCGCTCCACGTCCCGTTGATACAGGTGCGGGTTTTCGTCAACAATTTTTTGAACCAGTTCCGATTTTATCATCTCGGCTTCCTTTTTAACGTTTTTGTTTTTACTCAAAAGTGCCTCGTCAGGCACAACTCATACAAACATCACAATTTCGCTATATTGGCAGGGTTGAGCGTTATTGGGAAGCCAACGCCGCAACATTGTCGCCCAAAAACCCGCCAACTAGCGGGTTTTCGCCAACAATTTCATAGGTAAAGCAAGTGTGCCACCAAAACCGTCTTACGCTAGGGCCAAATCAATCCTGATTGAAAGCCTCGGGACATCACACCGATTCGGCATGTATAACGCAAAACGGCGCCCAACAGGGCGCCGTTTCAACTCTGCTCCAAAATTTCAGAGCGTCAACTCTAAACGATTACTCGTCTTTGCCTTTCAAAGCCGCACCCAGAATGTCACCCAAAGATGCACCAGAATCAGAAGATCCATATTGCTCAATGGCTTCTTTTTCTTCAGCAATTTCACGCGCCTTGATTGACAGGCCCAACCGGCGGCTGGCTTTGTCAATATTAGTCACACGGGCGTCAACTTTGTCACCCACATTAAAGCGTTCTGGGCGTTGCTCTGCACGATCACGCGATAGGTCGGAACGACGGATGAATGATTTCATGCCCTCATGTTCAACCTCAATACCGCCATCCTCAATCGAGGTCACGTTCACGGTTACAATTGCGCCACGCTTAATGCCGCCAACTGCGTCAACAAACGGGTCACCGCCCAGTTCTTTGATTGACAGGCTGATGCGTTCTTTTTCCGCATCCACATCGGTAACAACCGCTTTGACAATATCGCCCTTCTGGTAATCCTGAATGGCTTCTTCGCCGGAGCGATCCCAGTCAAGACCAGAAAGATGGATCATGCCGTCAATATCGCCGTCCAGACCAATAAATAACCCAAATTCGGTGATATTTTTAACTTCGCCTTCGACTTCGGTGCCCACAGGGTTGTTGGCCGCAAAGTTTTCCCACGGATTGCCTTGGGTCTGTTTCAGACCAAGCGATACGCGACGTTTAACGGTGTCAATTTCCAGAACCATGACTTCGACTTCTTGGCTTGTTGAAACAATCTTGCCCGGATGGATATTTTTCTTGGTCCATGACATTTCCGAAACGTGAACAAGGCCTTCAACGCCCGGTTCCAGTTCAACAAATG
>QIGK01000026.1 GCA_003228875.1 Rhodobacterales bacterium | reverse complement strand
CGGCGTGAAGAAAAACTTTGACCTGCACCTGAAAGAATGTGAGTGGCGTTGGAGCAAAGATTTTGATACTTTAAACTGTGAACTTAAAAAAATGATGGTCTAGAGCCTATCCTAATATGAATAATTGAAAAGAAAAATTGCGGTGCAGCCGGATCACGAGAGTGAAATGCTAGACATCTGGAGAGATATAATCATCGAGAATCTAGCCTTCTATATTGGCTAGGGCGGGCTTTTGATTGGCACGGTTTTTGGCATGATCGTGTATTACACGAATTTTTGCACCATGGGGTTGTTTATTACCTTTGCCTGCATTGTTTTGGGTGGCATGCTTGCTATGAAATTTATGGAATGGTTGGCATAATAGTGGTGGGTGCGAGCACCCACCCTAAGGGTTAGTCATCATCAACGGGGTTAAGCTGCGCAGCGATGGACAGGGCGATGGCTTGATAGGCTTTGGCATGAACACTATTGGGTTCGCTTGCCGTAATCGGGTCGCCTTTATCAGAGCTTTCGCGGATATCCATGTGCAGCGGAATGGCCCCCAGAAACGGAATTTGCAGCTTGGCAGATTCCGCCCGTGCACCGCCATTGCCAAAAATGTGGGATTCCTCGCCGCAACTTGGGCAAAGGAAACTGCTCATGTTTTCAATAATGCCAAAGATCGGCACGTCCACGTTTTGGAACATCTTTAGCCCCTTGCGCGCGTCAATCAACGCCAGATCTTGCGGGGTGGAAACGATCACCGCGCCCGCCACCGGAACCTGCTGAGCCAATGTCAACTGGATATCTCCGGTTCCCGGCGGCATGTCCAGCACCAGCACGTCCAGCTCTCCCCATGCGACCTCATTAAGCAATTGCATCAGCGCAGACACAATCATCGGGCCGCGCCAGATCACCGGATTGTCTTCCTCCATCAAAAACCCCATCGACATGATTTTAATGCCGAATTTTTGCATTGGCATCACCGATTCATTGACGATCTCAGGGCGTTTTCCCGCGAGACCAGAAAGGCGTGGCACGGACGGGCCGTAAATGTCAGCGTCCAGCAGACCTACCTTAAGGCCAAGGCTCGACAAGCCAACTGCGATGTTGATTGCACATGTGGATTTACCGACACCGCCCTTGCCCGACGCAATCGCCAGAATGGATTTAACCCCCGGAATGGCGCGGCTGTCGGGGCGCATATCGGGGCCAACCGGGCGTTCCTTACGGGCTTTTAGTTTTGGTGGCTCAACGGGTTTTGGCGCGGCGCGGTCGGCGGTTAATGCCACCAGAACCTTATCAACACCGGGCATGCTGCGGATGGCTTCTTCAGCGCGGCGTTGCATCTTTACAGTATCGCCGCGAAAATCCTCGGGCACGGTGATCGAAAAAACAACCTTGCCATCATTGATCAAAATATCCGAGATCAACCCAGCCGAGACCATATTGCCCTCCAACCCGCGAACCTCCACGGATGCCAGTGCATCGGTTATTTGTTGTTTGCTTATTTCGGCCATTTTGCCCCCTTTGCTGGTCGGGACATACCTGACCAAAAAATTCATATATTAAAAACGTAATATGTTATTCAAGGGGGATGCGTCAAGTGCATCAATCTTTAGCCATCAACGGCAATACCGGTGGCAACGCGCGAAAGTGTCTTGCCATTGCTCCAGAAGGACTCAACAATATAGCCAAATCCAACATCCTTCAGATAGATCATGCGGGACAGACCAAATCCTCCGTCGGGCAAAAGGTAGGTCTGATACACATCAAGCGTGGCATAACTGCAATCGCCGATGATTATATCCGCCGCCGCATGCACCGAATAGGAATAGGTCGCGGGTTCGGAAACACCCCCTTCATCAACAAGGTTCTGCACGCCACCCCCCACATCGCCAGCGGTTAATGGGAACGCTGTCGCATAGTCAAAATCATAATCCAGTGAAAAAGCCGCAGTCGGGCGCCATTTTCCCGCTATGCGTTCATGCACATAGGTTTCAAAAACCCCCGAAGCAAGCTGGATGGTCCAGTTCGCTGCTGAGTCAATTAAATTGTCCGAGCCTTCATTAACAATTACATTGCCACGGCCAGTATAATAACTTTCAGTGTCCGCGGTATCAAAGGTCATATTAATACCCTGATATAGGTCGTCTTTGGTCGGGCATTGCGCAAAAGCAACCCCCGGAAAAACAAGCGCGGTGAGTATCACGGCTGAACGCAACATAATATTTTCCTTTTAAAATTTATGAAATGAACCTACGCGAATTAATCGTTTTAGCAAAGCCCTGCCAATCAGGATTTTTTGCGTCGGGTTCGTCCGAAAAAATATAAAAACAGCCCCGGCAGCACAAATAAATCAAATATAAATGCGATGAATATTGTGCTGGAGGTCAAAAACCCCAATTGTTGATTTACTGCAAACCCCGATAGCATAATCAGCGCAAACCCTAACCCCAAAGCCAGCGTAGTGGTCAGAACCCCCGGTAAAACATCTTGCAAAACCCGCTGCACACCTTGGTTGGTTTGCTTTTTTCGGCCCCGGGTCAGGGCGTATAAAATATGGATCGTATCATCAACCACAATGCCAAAAGTCATCGCTGCAATAATAGATGCAGCCATGCCCACCTCGCCATTGAACCAAACCCACAGGCCCAACGCTGCCATTGCCGGCAGAAAATTGGGCAGAATGCTTAGCAACGCCAAGGTGGCAGAGCGCAGAAAAACTCCAATCAGAAGCGACACGATCAACATGGCAAAAGCTGACCCGACCAGCATCGACTGAGTGTTGATTTTTGACAGATAGGCTGACATCACATTAATGCCCGAAACCGCGGCGCTTTGCGGTGTAAACCCGTAATCCAGCGTTTCGGACTCAATACGTTCAGCCAATGTCCGGACCTCGGCCGAGGACATGCGCGGCAGCAAAACGTTCAGGCGCAGCGCGCGAAAATCAGCGGCAAAGCTGGCATTGCCGGTTTCCGGTGTCACCAGCCAGTTGCTCCGCACACAGTAATTCAGCATTTTTTGCGGCACATCGTTCAGCGCGCCGGTAAAGGGCGGCGTGCGGGTATCCAGACAATTTTGAATAACCGGCATCGGCGAATTGACATCAAAAACAAACGGCATCTGTTTGATACTGGCAATCAGGCTTTCCAGTTGCACAAAGGTCTCGGGCTGCAATAATTCCCCTTGTTCATAGCGAAGCACCAGATCAATGGTTTGTGACCAGCCCATATTATCGCCAATTTCCGCAATGTTTTGCCGTAATGGGTGATCTTCAGCAAAAAATTTAATAAACTGATCGTCAAATGTGGTTTTTACCAAGCCAAGCAGGGCAATCAATGACAATATCGCCACGCCAACCGCCCATTTCCCCGGCGCTTTGGCCCAGCCGCTGGTCAGGGCACGGGAGATCTTACGCACGCGCTGGTCTCGGATTTTACCATTGCCACAGCCATAATTTATTATAATCGGCGAAATAATCAGCACAATGATCAGCGAAAACACCAGCCCGATCGCCACCAGATTTCCCATCGCCCGAAATGCCGGCGCGTCAGCCCAGTTCAGCGACAAAAACCCTACAGCGGTGGTGGCATGGGCAACAATTACCGGAATGGTCAGTTTGCGAAAACTGGCCAGAACAATCGAAGCAGTGTTCTGAAACCGCAAATTTCGCTGCCGCGCGCCAATTGCATGGATAATATGGATCAGCGATGCAACGGTCAGGGTCATGACAATTGAAAATGATGATACCGCCGCTGTGGCAAAAACATACCCGCTCCACCCCGCGATCCCGACAGTTAAAACCACCGAAAAGATTGAAGCACCAAGTGCGGCAACCGTAATACGAAAATTGCCAAAAGCAAAAAAAAGTACAGAAAA
Organism: Rhodobacterales bacterium; assembly: GCA_003228875.1. Lineage (GTDB taxonomy): Bacteria > Pseudomonadota > Alphaproteobacteria > Rhodobacterales > Rhodobacteraceae > UBA3077. The sequence goes on along the minus strand of QIGK01000026.1, from coordinate 115,629 downwards.
ATTGACCAGCAAGGTCAGCGGAAAAAGATACCGTTGATCAAACGTCATGGCATCGCGCAGGGCTTCGGTTAACGAAATACTGCCCGCCATGGCAACGCTAACACCCGGAAAACGGGTTTCGATATGGCTGGCTAATGCCAGTTCCTGCGTGTATGCGATTTGCAGGCCAGCATCCGTATGGTCCTCCAGATCAAGGGTCAAAGACAGGATCAGCGCGGTTTTTTCCCGGTTGAAAAAGGTATTGCCCAAGGCGGGTTGTTCCTCAATCAGGATGGCAACATCGCTTAGCGGCGTAAATTCCAGCGGATGCCCGAGCACGGGCAGTAATTTCGAAACGGATGAAAAATGTTCCAGATTATCGGGGCGCAGCAGGTTTTGCGGCGCGTCAAGGATGGCGCTCAAATACCGCTCCGCCTCCAGCAACAGCAATTGCTCAGCTTCGGATTTGACCGCCAGCATCATCAGCGTGCGATTGCTTTCGCCAAATTCAGCGTTTTGCTGCTCCAGTTTCAGGCGGTGAATATTATCCGGCCCAAACAGCAAAAACGGATCGTTAGAGGTTTTGACAAACGGCGCGCCCAGCCCGATGAAACCCGAAATAACGATGGCAAACAGCAATACCATCTTTGGGTGCGCAAAACATTTGCGTTGCAACTTAAATATACCGCGCAGGACCGAAAAACCGAGACTCACCATTTGCTCCCTTGAAAAACTTGGCTTTTTTAGGCTCATTAATCTGAAATCAAAAGCCCCAATCAAAAACATTGGCATAAAGCCGCGCCAAAACAGGGCGCTGCTTAATCCTGTGAAGTCGATTATTTTGCGGTCAAACGCGGGATGCGCGCAACATCGTCTATCGCTGTGCACAATTTATCTTGACGCGCCGTGAAGGAATGTTAGGAAACAGATAGCCCCGCAAAGCATGCTTTGTGTTACAGTTTATTTTGCGACGTTTGGCGTCGGTAATTTGCAGGGTTAGACCATGGTTTCACGCGTTATTCCGGTTGATCAGTTTGATCTGGTGATTTTTGGTGCGACAGGGGATCTGTCTCGCCGTAAAATCCTGCCTGCTTTGTTCCGCCGAATGCGTTCGGGGCAAATGCCTGAAGGGTCTCGGATTATTGGCGCGGCGCGCTCAAAAATGGATACAGCGGGTTTTCGGGATCTTATCCGCAGGTCAATGGCAGAATTTGAACCCACCGCCAGCGACACACCCGAATTGCTTGAAACTTTTTTGAACGCGCTGGAATATATCGCCATTGATGCGATGGGGGATGCAGGCTGGAAACCACTGAAAAAGATGATGCGCAAAGATCGGGTGCAGGCGTTTTACCTGTCGGTCGGCCCCAATCTGTTTGGTGAAATCGCGCACCGTTTGCACACTAATGGCATTGCCACGCCGCACAGCCGTATCGTCGTGGAAAAACCGCTGGGCCATGATTTGGCGTCAGCAAAGGCGTTGAACGCCCAACTGTCGGAAAGTTTTGCGGAACACCAGATTTACCGCATTGACCATTATCTGGGCAAGGAAACCGTGCAAAATCTGATGGCGATCCGCTTTGCCAATGCTTTGTTTGAACCCCTGTGGAATTCGCAACATATTGACCATGTGCAAATAACGGTGGCCGAAAGCATCGGGGTTGCGGGGCGGGGCGGTTATTATGACCAGTCCGGCGCATTGCGCGATATGGTGCAAAACCACATGATGCAATTGCTGTGTTTAACCGCCATGGAACCCCCCGCCAAATTCAATGCTGACTTTGTGCGCGATGAAAAGCTGAAAGTTATTCGCGCCCTTGACCCGCTGGAAATCCAAAACACAGTGCGCGGCCAGTATCGCGCTGGTGGCGATGAGGCAAGTTATGTTGAGCATGCCGAAAACCCTGACAGCACTACGGAAAGCTTTGTGGCGCTTAAGGTTAATATCTCCAACTGGCGCTGGGCCGGAACGCCGTTTTATCTGCGCACCGGCAAACGCTTGCGCGCCCGTCTGTCAGAAATCGCCGTGGTGTTCAAAGACCCGCCGCATTCCATATTTCCTGAGATGGCCAACCGCAAAGGCAACGCGCTGATTATCCGCTTGCAACCGGATGAAGGCATCCGCATGCGCATGACCATCAAAGAACCCGGCCCGGGCGGCATGCGCCTGACCGAAGTGCCGCTTGATATGAGCTTTGCCGAGGCATTAGGGCCGGATGTTGAGGCCACCGATGCCTATGAACGCCTGATTATGGATGTTATTCGCGGCGACCAAACCCTGTTTATGCGTGGTGATGAGGTCGAAGAAGCATGGGGCTGGATTGACCCGATCATTGCAGCGTGGGACGCTGATTCAAGCAAACCCGCGCCTTATGATGCAGGCGGTTCCGGCCCCGAAGATTCATTGGCCTTACTGCACCGCGATGGCCGACGCTGGAGAGAAATAGATGCCTGATCTGATGCAATACCCTGATCGAGTTGTGTTGGCGGTTGATCTGGCTGAAATTGTCGCTGAACAGTTACAAGATGCCATTGATCTGAACGGCAAGGCAACGCTGGCGGTGCCGGGTGGCACGACGCCGGAGCGGGTTTTGCGGGAATTATCAAAGGCGGATATTATGTGGAACAAGGTTAGTGTGATGCTGACCGATGAACGGTTTGTGCCGGAAAGCTCTGAGCGTTCCAACACGCGGTTGTTGCGCGAAACGTTGCTGCAAGGCAACGCAGCAATGGCGACTTTGATGCCGTTTTATATGGCAGGGGATAAGCCTGAGGATATATTGGGGCAGATCAGTGGCGGGCTGAAGCCCGCCCTACCGATTGATGTTTGTGTTTTGGGAATGGGGGTGGATATGCATACTGCTAGTATTTTTCCCGGCGCGGATTTGTTAGCGGAAGCACTGGCGGACGACGCGCCCATATTGCTGCCAATGCGCGCCCCAAACGCGCCGGAGCCTCGGCTGACCTTGACAGCGCCGGTTTTGCGCGCCGCCAAGCATATCCACCTGCTGATCACCGGTCAGGATAAACTGGACGCCTTACAAGAAGCTTTGCTTAAAGGCCCGGAAGCGCAAGCCCCTGTGCGGATCATTCTGTCGCGCAACGATACCAAAATTCACTACGCGGAGTAAAGCAATGCAATTGAACGACACCATAAAACGCGTAACCGACCGCATCGAGAGCCGTTCGGAAACCCTGCGCTCGGCCTATCTGGAGCGGGCCTCGCGGGCTGCAAAAGATGGTCCTAACCGCGCCCATCTGACCTGTGGCAACCAAGCCCATGCTTTTGCCGCTAGTGGAGAAGATCAGGACGAATTGGTCAAAGGCATTGGCGGTAATCTGGGGATTATCACCGCTTATAATGACATGCTCTCAGCCCATCAGCCGTTTGAACGCTTTCCCGAATTGATCCGCAAAGCGGCCCGTGAAACCGGAGGCACCGCGCAGGTGGCTGGCGGGGTTCCGGCGATGTGTGACGGGGTCACGCAAGGGCAGGCAGGCATGGAATTATCGCTGTTCTCGCGCGATATTATTGCCATGGCGGCGGGGATTGGTCTGTCGCATAATGTGTTTGATAGCTCGGTTTATTTGGGGGTTTGTGATAAAATTGTACCCGGATTGGTCATTGCCGCCGCCACGTTCGGCCACCTGCCAGCGGTGTTCCTGCCAGCAGGGCCGATGACCTCGGGCTTGCCAAATGACGAAAAGGTCAAGGTCCGGCAAAGATTTGCTATGGGTGAAATTGACCGCGCTGAATTGATGCAAGCCGAGATCGCCAGCTATCATGGCCCCGGAACCTGCACGTTTTACGGCACTGCCAACACCAACCAGATGTTGATGGAATTTATGGGCCTGCATTTGCCCGGCGCCAGTTTTGTAAACCCCAATACACCGCTCCGTGATGCGCTAACCATTGAGGGCGCCAAACGCGCCTTGGCGATTTCTGCGTTGGGCAATGAATACACTCCGGTTTGCGAAGTTCTGGACGCCAAAGCCTTTGTAAACGGCATCGTCGGGTTGAACGCCACAGGGGGGTCAACCAACCTGTTGATCCACCTACTGGCGATGGCGCGGGCCGCCGGAATTGTGCTGGACTGGGCTGACATTGCTGATCTGTCTGACGTGGTGCCGCTGATCGCGCGGATATATCCCAACGGCTTGGCGGATGTGAACCATTTTCATGCTGCGGGCGGTCTGGGCTATATGATTGGCGAGCTGCTGAATAACGGATTGCTGCACGATGATACCAAAACCATTGTTGGCCAAGGGTTGGAACATTATACCAAGGAACCCAAACTGAAAAATGGTGAGGTGGTGTGGGAAGCGGGCGCGGGCAAATCGCTGAATGACAAGATATTAAAACCGGTATCTGACCCGTTCCAAAGCAATGGCGGCATGAAACGGCTGATGGGTAATCTGGGGAACGGCGTGATGAAGGTCTCGGCAGTGGACAAAGAACGCTGGGTGATCGAAGCGCCTGCAAAGGTGTTTCATAGCCAAGAAGCCGTGAAAGCAGCATTTAAGGCCGGAGAGTTGAACCAAGACGTTGTTGTAGTCGTGCGTTTTCAGGGGCCAAAGGCTAACGGCATGCCCGAATTGCATTCGTTGACGCCTTTGCTGGGGATATTGCAGGGCAAAGGTTTTCAGGTGGCGCTGGTCACCGACGGCCGGATGTCTGGTGCGTCAGGCAAGGTGCCCTCAGCTATTCATGTATCCCCTGAGGCGCTGGACGGAGGCCCATTGGCGCGGCTAGCGGACGGCGATATTGTGCGGGTTGATGCGGTGGCTGGCACTCTGGATGTGCTGAATGCCGCGGTGCTGGAACGGCCTTTGGTGGAGGCTGATCTGTCCGGTAATACGGTTGGCACAGGCCGCGAGTTGTTTGAAGTTTTCCGCCAACATGTTGGCCCTGCCGACACAGGAGCAAGCGTATTATGATTGAAACCCTTGAACAGCTAGAGGCGCTTTATGGCACCCCAAAACCGCCTTCATTAAAAAAGGTCGCGGACCATATCACACCGGAATATGCGGCATTTATCAAAGCCTCGCCCTTTGTGGCGCTGACAACGGTTGGCCCTGAGGGGCTGGATTGCAGCCCGCGCGGCGACACTGGCCAAGTGGTATTTATCGAGGATAAACAAACGCTGGTGCTGCCCGATTGGCACGGTAATAACCGGATTGACAGCCTGCGCAATGTGGTGCGCGATGGGCGGGTCTCGTTGATGTTTCTGGTGCCGGGTTCAGCCATGGTGGTGCGGGTCAACGGCGGAGGCCGGATTTCCGCAGCGCCGGACCTGTTGCAGCGTTACGCAAAATCCGGCAAGGAGCCGCGTTCGGTTTTACTGATAACTCCGCAAGAAGTCTATTTCCAATGTGCGCGTGCCATCATGCGCGCCGGGCTGTGGGATGGGCCGGTAAAAGCAGACCTGCCGAGCGCCGGTGATATTCTGGCAGCGATGACAAGCGGCGAGGTTGGCGGCAAGGATTATGACAAAACATGGCCCGAACGGGCGGCAAAAACATTGTGGTGATATGATGAGAATAACAGCAAAAGACGCCTGCAAACGCAACCGAGAGGTTTGTGAGATGGCCCCGATTGTGCCAGTTCTGGTGGTGCATGACACCAACACCGCGCGGCCCTTGGCCGAGGCATTGGTCGCGGGCGGCTTGCCTGCGCTAGAAGTGACATTGCGCACCTCGGCGGCGCTGGATGCGATCAAAATTATGTCGGAAGTCAAAGGCGGCGTAGTTGGCGCGGGCACCCTGATTACCCCGCAAGATGTGCAAAATGCAGTGGATGCAGGGGCAAAATTCGGCGTATCTCCCGGGGCTACGGACGAACTGATAGAGGCCTGCGAGGCATTGGGCCTGCCATTGCTGGCAGGGGCGGCGACCGCTTCTGAGGCCATGCAAATGCTGGCACGCGGTTATGACCTGTTAAAGTTTTTCCCAGCCGAAGCATCGGGCGGTGCTCCAGCATTAAAAGCCATCGGCGCGCCGCTGCCGCAGATTTCGTTTTGTCCCACTGGCGGTGTTAGCTTATCAAACGCCAATGACTATCTTGGCTTGTCAAACGTGATCTGCGCTGGCGGGTCATGGGTGGCACCGGTGGATAAAATCGCTGCTGGCGATTGGGCAGGGATCGAAGCACTGGCGGCTGAGGCCAGCCGGTTGGGGCAATAACATGGATATAATCTGGCGCATGTTGATGTCCAATTGGGCCACCAGTTCGGAACGTCGGATCATTGATCTGTTTGATAATAAGCGGTTTGACGATTTTAGTATCCGTCAGGGCGATATGCTGCTGGATTATTCCAAAACCAATATTGATACCGATGCGCGCGATTTACTGCTGAAACTGGCCGTCGAGGCTGGCGTTGAAAACCGCCGCGAGGCTATGTTCAACGGCGAACATATCAACACAACCGAAGATCGCGCGGTGCTGCACACAGCACTCCGCGATAGCTCCGATAATCCGGCGCATCCCGAAGTGCAAGAAACCCTGAAACGCATGGCGGAATTTGCAAATACCTTTCGCAACAGCGCAATCACCGATGTCGTCAATATCGGCATTGGCGGTTCCGATCTTGGCCCGCATATGGCGACCTTGGCGCTGGCCCCTTATCACAACGGCCCGCAGGCGTATTTTGTGTCCAATATCGACGGGGCGCATATTGCAGATACGCTGAAGGGCCTTAATCCAGCGACAACGCTGGTGATTATAGCCTCGAAAACCTTCACAACTATTGAAACCATGACCAACGCCAGCACCGCGCGGGATTGGCTGGGTGAATTTGCCTCCAGCAACTTGGTGGCGGTATCCTCAGCACTGGATAAAACCGAAGCATTCGGCATCCCACCGGATCGGGTGTTTGGTTTTGCTGACTGGGTTGGCGGGCGATATTCCTTATGGGGGCCAATTGGCCTGCCGATCATGTTGGCCATCGGGCCGCAGAAATTTGATGAATTTCTGGAGGGGGCTTATGCCATGGACAGGCATTTTCGCAGCGCTCCGCTGGCTGAAAACATGCCGGTGATGCTGGCCCTAACCGGCATCTGGCACCGAAATATCTGTGATTACGCCACCCGTGCGCTGCTGCCTTATGACCAACGCTTAAACCGCCTACCAGCCTATTTGCAGCAGTTGGATATGGAGAGCAACGGCAAGCGTGTGGGGTCGGATGGCAAAGCGTTAATTAAACCATCAGGCCCGATTGTCTGGGGCGAAGCCGGCACTAATGGTCAACACGCGTTTTATCAGCTTTTGCATCAGGGGACAAATATCACGCCGTGTGAGTTTCTGATTGCCGCCAATGGCCACGAACCTGAATTAAAGCATCAACACGATCTGCTAAAAGCTAACTGTCTGGCCCAGTCCGAGGCCCTGATGCTGGGCCGAGACCACACCGAACCACACCGTCAATTCCCCGGCAACCGGCCCTCAATCACCATTGCTTACCCAAAACTAACCCCGTTTGTTCTGGGTCAAATCATTGCGCTTTATGAACATCGGGTATTTGTTGAGGGCGTGATCTGGGGGTTGAACAGTTTTGATCAATGGGGGGTGGAGCTCGGCAAAGAAATGGCCACAGACTTGCTGCCATTGGTTCAAGGCGCGGATGCTTCTGGCAAAGACGGCTCCACCGTCGGCTTGCTGAAAGCGCTAAAGTGATCGGTAATTTTATCTATGCGCCGCCCGATGTGCCGCTGGATGTTATCCATGTGGACGATGACATTCTGATTCTCAACAAACCCCATGATTTGTTGTCAGTCCCGGGGCGGCCTGTCGAGCACAAAGATTGCCTGTCCCACCGCGCCCGGGCTGCGTTTCCAACCTCACTACAAGTTCACCGGCTGGATATGGCCACGTCCGGCCTGATGATCTTTGCCATGAACCCCGCAGCCCAGCGCCATATCGGCTTGCAGTTTGAGCGGCGCAAGGTGGATAAATCTTATCAAGCGCTGGTCTGGGGGCAGCCCGAGGATAACGGCTCGGTTGACCTGCCGTTGATCGTTGACTGGCCCAACCGCCCGCTGCAAATGGTCGACCATGAACGCGGAAAATCGGCCCATACGGATTGGCAGGTTATAGCGCGAGAGGATGATTTTGCACGCGTTCGCCTGACCCCGACCACAGGGCGCAGCCATCAATTAAGGGTTCATATGTTGGCGATAGGCCATCCGATTTTGGGCGATCGTTTCTATGCCAAAGGCGCAGCATTGGCAGCCTGTAACCGGCTTTGCTTACATGCAGAGATGCTGGAGTTCCACCATCCAAGCGACGGGCGGCGGGTGCGGTTTGACAGTGAATGCCCATTTTAACACTTAGCTGATCCATCAAAAAAACACTCTGATTGGCAATATCTGTATTTGTTTGTAAGCTTGACAGATGTTTTTAGGAGCGAGTTATGCAGCTAAACGTTCTTATGAAATTAATACTACCGCTTACATTTGTTGTATTTGGTCACAGCGTGGCTGCGCAGCAGGCAGTGGGTGCTTGCGATTTGACAATTGTCGGAGATCAAGGCAGTGAGCTTGACGAATACGTAGACTTTCTAGAAAGCTATCCGGAAGATTGTCCGCACAGCTCGCCTCCAATTTTTGTTTGTGACCGCTCGGAGTCCGGCACTCTTGAAGCCGCCATGGAAGCAGGCTTTTCTTTATAAATGTGATTTTGTTGAGTCCGGCAGTTTTTCTGAGGGTGCTAGCACATCTTCAGATGATGCTGGCAATTAAAATACAAAAAATATTTGCGCCTGTCGGATGTGGGCTTTGGCACCGATAATCAACCGATTTCAACATCGCTCAGCTTTGCGGGCTGGGCGACAGCGGACAAGCATATTTTTGGCCAGCTTGTGTTTTCCGGCTATGCGCCGGACAGATTCAATTCTGCTGGCGAACCTGTCATTTGAAGGCTGCGCCGGGTCCGAGGAAAACGTTGCGTTTCCGCTTGTGGCACCAGAACTGGTTCAGGCAAAATTCTTAAATACAGCAGCTGACCCAAATATTGACCCCGAAGGTAATTGGCAGATCACATGGGAAAACGGCACGCCATCCTCAGCCTTTGCCACCCTGACCAGAGGCGGCAGTTGGACGACCAATTCGGGCGCAAACAGCAACAGGTATGGGTTGCAACGCGATTTAAACGCTGATTGGCAGGTTAATTTATATATTGAGGGCGTCACAACTTTTGGAACCCCGACCCAGATTTCTGAAAACCGGCAAGTCTCTAACGAATATTATTACAGCGTGTTAGGTCGCTGGGTCGGCGAGGCCACTGGCATCGCGTCAGAGACCGAGATTATCGGCAGTTGGGCCTATGGCGACGAAAACGGTTGCGAGGTCTGGACAAAAGTTGATGCAGAGATTGTGTCGGTTTACAGCGCGGCGCAATCGGTTACCTATGGTGAAACAGTGCTAATATCATCTCAATACGCTGGTCCTGAAAATGATATGCGCGGCAACCGGCCAACTGCTTGGCTGGTGGTACTTGGTGATGGGTTATGGGGTTGGCAGAATTATTGGATTCCCGAAGAATCCGGTATTGAGATCGGTTCGGCCCGCTATCTTTGTCCCTTACAAGACGGTGAATATCCGACCCGCAGAAATAGTTTTGATTGCTTTTCTTCAGGGGGTGCTGTGGGCATGATTTTTGACCTGAACATTTGGCCGGATGCCAGGCCGGGGCTGCAATACCTCTATTTTAATGATCAGGTCATTCCCTTTAAGCTGGAATTAAGCGGCTATCCCGCCAGCGAGCAATGCAGCTAAAAACTATTGCGCTAGAATGGTCAGCGGCAGCGATTGCAGGGTGCGCATTGACTGGCCGGATACATACCTGATCTCAAATGCGCCAGCGGTTTCTGGTAACACAAGTTCTAGCGCGTTGCCTTTGCGGGTATATTGATAAGCCCCTAGCGCAGTTTCCGGCGCATCAACTGGCACAATGGTCAGGAAATCATTTTTGTTTGACGGACCGGTCCAGATGACTTTGAGCGTAGCGTTGACCAGACCGACCGGCCATGCATCAATGCTGATGCTTGGCTGTGTCAGGGTAATTGGCCGCACCGCAAGGGTTCTATAGGATTGGCCCGAAAGATACCGGACCTCGTATGCGCCGGGCTGGTCAGGGGTCAAAACCGAAAGATCCGGCCCGCGACTGGTAAAGACAAAATTGCCGAACTCGCCAGCGGGTGAATCAGCGGTAACAACCGTTATTAAATCATTTGGGTGGTCAGGCCCCGTCCAGATCACTGAAATTTCCGCTCCTGCAACAGCTTCGCCGCTGGTTTCGAGGCTCGATTCAGGTTCGGTCAAAACCATGGCAACACGCACCAGTGTTTCGCGGGATTCGCCCGATACATATCTGATTTCATAATCGCCAGCGGAATCTCGGGTAATCAGCTCCAGCGGTGAACCGTTGCGAGTATAGGTATAATTGCCAAATTCACCTTCAGCAGAGCCGACGGGCACAATGGTAACATAATCATCGTCAAAATTTGGACCATCCCAATCAACAACGATAATGGCACCTGCGACAGCCTGACCATCCGCGACAAGTGTTACCGGTGGTGCCACAAGCGTGACAGGCAACATCGCCAAAACCTCGCTGGTGGCGCCGGAAATATATCGAAGTTCATATTCTCCGGTAAAACTCTCGGAAATCACGCCGACCTCGGGGCCTTCGCGAGTATAGGAAAAATTACCCAAAAAGTCATCATCAGAACCGACGGGTACAAGAGTAATGATGTCGTCAGGGGTGTGGGGGCCGAGCCAGCTAACCATGATAACACTGCCCGCGATGGCGGTTTCATCGGCTGCCATGATGGTTGGTTCGCGGTTAACACTGATAGGCGCGCGGGCAAGGGTCAGCCCTGATTGGCCTGTCATATAGCGAAATTCAAATTCACCGGTCAGATCCGAAAGCTCAACTGTGATCGGGCTGCCTTGGCGGGTGAAATAAAAGGTGTCGCTGGCGCCTTCGGGGGCGTTTTGCGGCACTAGGGTCAAATAGTCATTTTGGTTATTCGGGCCTTGCCACGCTAGGGTAACAAATGCGCCGGGCGTCGCTTCTGTTACCACCTCGATTGAGACTTCGGGCGCTGTTAAGGTCAGCGTATTTCTGGCAATCACCGTCAGGCTGTCGCCAAGCAGATATCTAATTTCATAGGTTCCGGGCACGTCCGGCGCGGTTATTCTAAGTTGCCCACCATCGCGGGTCAGGCCAAAATTATTGATAATATTGCTGCTGGCATCAGCAGGCACGATGGTAACGGTATCGCCATCCCTGTTTGGGCCGGTCCAGCCGATCTGGATTTCAGAACCAGCAACTGCCTCGCTCTGGGCAGTGAGTGATGCGGCAAACGCAATAGATATTTCAACAGCTTCAAGGGTTTCGCCTTCGCTGTTTTGATACAGAATTTCGAATAAACCAGCTGCTTCGGGGGCAGAGAATTCTGCGGATTTTTCGGCTGTTGCATCAATCAAAGCAATGGTTTCGTTTTCTGCTGCGCCGCTATGGCGAAAAACCAGCTGATCACCTTCAAAAAATGGCCCTTGCCAAGTCACGGAAAAATCGCTTTCGGTTTTGATGTCGGCCGGAATATCAAACGTAATTTCTATATCGCCGACAACGATTTTGCCCGTTGCTAATATCTCGCCTGTGGTTGGCGAGATATATCTGATTTCGTAAACGCCTTTGGCTTCGGGTGCTGTCAGGATAGCAGGGTTGCCGGCGCTGGTCCGCGCATAAGCGGTAAAGGAAGTTATCGTGTCTTGGGGTGAAGCAATAGCAAGATAGTCGCCGGAATTGCTTGGGCCTTCCCAGAAAATCTCAATCGACTGGCCCGGCTGTCTGTCGGTAGGGGCGTCAATTGTGGCCTCGTTTTCAAGGCTGGCATCAGTAATGTCCGCATCTGGGGTTGCCGCGGCCGGATCAGGTAAGCCATTTAATTCAGTTTGCGTATCGGCTAATTCAGATTGTGCATCGGCGCTGGCGAAAACCAGATCAAACACCGCGTCAGATTCGGCGTCAAACTGAAATTCGAGCGTGATAATCTGGTCACCAAGCCGCGCGGTGGCCCGATATTCGTCAGCTTGATATCCTTCTGTTATTGAGCTGGCGATTTCGTCGTCAAGCAATATTTCCTGATCGCCAAGACTAAAAATTGACCAAGAGATGGCACGATCAGCAATCACATTGCCATCGCTGTCAACCGCGCGCAATGTCAGCTGTGGTGCCGGTATCGGCAGGGCCATAAATTGCAGCGCAGAGCTAAGTTCATCTGCGTTATTTGCGGTCAAATAAACACCACCAGTATTTTCGGCCAAACAGCTAATCTGGCTTTGGTCTGTAATTTCCGAAACCCCGAACCCGATCACATGGGTGGTGAAATCTAGGCCCGACGTTTCCAAAGCACTGGCCAGCGCACAAGGGTCTGCACCGCAGCTTTCCAAACCATCCGTCAGCACAATGATACGTGCTGAGCGATTGGTGGAATCCAGTGTTTGCGCGGCCAGTTCAACCGCTGCTGTCAGCGGGGTGCGACCCCGGGGCTGTAACCGGTTTACGGCAGCGGCAAAAACCGAACCATCTAGCGGTGCGACCGGCAAAATAACTTCGATATCCGCGCAATCGCTGGTGGCTCTATGGCCATAGGCAATCAAGCCAAATTCCGATTCGGTGTTTAGATCACCAATCAAATCACCGATGACACCGCGCGCAATCTCCATTTTGGAAACTCCGTCAATTTGACCCCACATAGAATTGGAAGCATCGATAATAACCATTGTATCAGGGGATTCCATGACCTGAGCGCGCAGGCTTGGGGCCATCGACAGCATTAAAATTACAGCCCCTGACGCTAGTTTATGCATGGAAGAATCGCTCCGGATATTTGGAATCAAATGGTTAGATTATATTTGTGGCATGTTTTTTACGGGGTTAACAATAAACAATTGCGTATGAACGGCAAAAACAGGCTTAAACCTAACACGCTGTGCTTGCTCAACAAAAGCCAGTAATCTAAACAAGCCTGAATCAGATGCCGGAAGTTAAAATGCCTTATACCAAAATTCTGTCTACCGCGGTTATTATATTTATTCTTGATCGGCTAACCAAATTATGGGTTGTCGAATGGCTTGACCTTCAGAATTTATACGCGATTGACGTTTTTCCACCCTATCTAAACCTGCGAATGGCGTGGAATGACGGTATAAATTTTGGGTTGTTCGGATCAAGCGGCGAAGCCACGCGCTGGATCCTGATTATCATCGCGCTGGTAATATCTATGGTGGTGGTTTTCTGGGCTCGCAACGCCAAAGGCTGGAAGGCCCCGATTGCAGCGGGATTGGTTGTTGGTGGTGCTTTGGGCAATGTTTTTGACCGCATTATATACGGCGCAGTGGCCGATTTCCTGAATATGTCTTGTTGTGGCTTTTGGAACCCGTTTTCTTTTAACGTAGCGGATGCAACCATATTTATTGGCCTGTTTGGTTTGATTTTTTTTCTGGAAGACAAAAAGAAAACCTGAACACTTGTTCACAACTGCGTATCGCGGCTTGTCTGTTGGCGAATTGAATCTATTCTTGCAGACCAAGCCCATCATCACCGGAGAACCCCGTTGGACCGTTTGCTGAAATTTACCGCACTTGCGTTGCTTTTTATGGCCAGCCCGCTGACCGCACAAGAAGTGCCGATCACCTCCTATACGTTGGATAACGGCTTGGAAATCGTGGTGATCGAAGATAACCGCGCCCCGACCGTCACCCATATGGTCTGGTATAAGGTCGGCGCTGCTGATGAACCTCCGGGAAAATCCGGTATTGCCCATTTTCTGGAACATTTGATGTTCAAAGGCACCAAAGCTTTTCCCGACGGCACATTCCAACAGATCATTGAGGCCAATGGCGGTGATGACAATGCCTTTGCCTCGCAGGATTTCACCGGTTATTTCCAGCATATCGCTGTTGACCGGCTGCCCCTGATGATGGAAATGGAGGCCGACCGGATGCGGGGCCTTATTCTGGATGATGCTGCAATGCTGACTGAACTGGATGTGGTGTTGGAAGAACGCGCGCTTCGCACCGAAAGCGATCCGGGGTCATTATTTACCGAACAGCGCGATGCGGCTTTGTTTTTGAACCATCCTTATGGCACGCCGGTTATTGGCTGGAAACATGAGGTCGAAGCCCTGACCTTGCAAGACGCGCTGGATTTTTACGAACTGTATTATGCGCCCAATAACGCCATTCTGGTGGTTGCAGGCGATGTGGTTCCGGCTGAAGTTCTGGCCATGGCCGAACAATTTTATGGCCCAATAGCCCCATCTGATGGCATTAAGCCGCGCGTTAGGCCACAAGAACCCCCCCAAACTTCTGCACGGCGGCTGGTTTACCGCGATGACCGTGTCGCCAACCCTTATGTGATCCGTAACTATCTGGCGCCCAACCGCAAAAGCGGCAACCAGCAACAGGCGGCTGCGCTGACTTTACTGGCCGACCTGCTTGGCGGCGGTGGCATTTCATCCCTGATGGGGCGGCGTTTACAACTGGATGAGGGCATCGCCCTGTCCACTGGTGCTTTCTATCGGGGCCAGTCCTATGACCCTAACAGTTTTGGCGTCTTTGTGGTGCCCCGCCCCGGTGTCACCCTTGAAGAGGCTGAGGCCCGCATGGATGCAACATTGCAATTTCTGCTGGAAAACGGGGTTGAACCGGAAAGACTGGCGCGCAGCAAACGCCAGCTTCTGGCCGCGCAAATCTATGCGATGGACAGCCAGCGCGGGCTGGCGCAACGTTACGGCGCGGCGCTGACTTCGGGCCTAACAATTGCGGATGTTCAGGCATGGCCAGATGTGCTGCAAGCCGTCACTGCTGAGGATATTCAAGCCGCAGCTCAGGACTTATTTGATATCAGACGCTCGGTCACCGGGTATTTAACTGGGCCGGAGGCAAGCCAATGAAATATTTTACAACTTTTATCCTTTGGGTATTTCTTGCTGGCACGTTAAGTGCCGCAACCAAAATCACCGAAGTTACCTCGCCCGGTGGCATCACTGCATGGTTTGTTGAGGAACAAAGCATTCCAATCGTGTCCATTTCGCTTAGCTTTCAAGGCGGAACTGTGCTTGATTCCGTTGAAAAACAGGGCGCAACCAACCTGATGATGGGCCTTTTGGAAGAAGGCGCCGGAACGCTGGATGCCTCGGCTTTTCTGGAAGCCAGCGATGATCTTGGCACGCGGTTCCGCTTTCGCGCTGCGCGTGACAGCGTTAGCATTACAGCCTCGATGCTCAAAAGCGATTTAGATAAAAGCGTGGCTTTGCTGCGTCTGGCATTAATATCGCCAAATTTTGATCAGATCGCATTTGATCGAGTGCGTGAGCAGGTTAATTCCAGCATTCGCGCCGGTGTGACCGACCCGCAATCGGTGGCGGGTATGGCCTTTAATCAACTGGTTTACGGCGACCACCCCTATGGGCGGGACCGTGAAGGCACGCTTGAAACCGTGGCCGCCCTTACCCCCGATGATATGCGCATCGCCCATCAGCGCAGCATGACCAAAGACCGGCTGGTCATTGGCGTGGTCGGGGCGATCACCCCCGAAGAACTGGGCCTGCTGCTGGATGATCTTTTGGCAGACTTGCCGGAAACCAGCATTGGCGAATTGACGGATATTGCGGTTTCAACATCTGCTGACATTACGGTAATTGACTTTGATACGCCTCAATCCGTGGCCATATTCGGAACCCGAGGCTTGCCGCGCGATGACCCGGATTTTCTGACTGCATTTGTGCTGAATCATATCATGGGCGGGCGGGTCACCACCGCACGTTTGAATGTGGAGCTGCGCCAAAAACGCGGGCTAACCTATGGTATTTCCTCGTTCTTGCTGCCCTATCGTAACGCCGCGACATTTTTAGGCCGGCTTTCCAGCAACAATGACAGCATGGCTGAGGCGGTTAATCTGGTCAAATCCGAATGGGCTAAAATGGCTGAATTTGGCATTACTCAGGAAGAACTGGATATCGCAGTGCGTTATCTGACGGGTGCTTATCCACTGCGTTTTGAAGGTAATGCAGAGATCGCTGGCATTATCACCGGTTTACAAATCGCCAACCTGCCAATTGATTACCCGCAAACCCGCAATGATCAAGTGCGCGCGGTAACGCTGGCAGACATGAACAGGGTGGCGGCGCGGATATTCCTGCCCGAAGAACTGTTATTTGTCGTTGTTGGTCAGCCTGAAGGACTTTAGGATTAGGGCTCCGAACGGTGGGCGCAGCTAATCAGCCTTGTCCATGGTGACAACTAATGTTGCCTCTGACAAGGGATGCCGGTTGCACGCTTAGTCGGAAACGGTCAATTAAGGTGGCTAATCTGTCAATCTGGGGCATTCCGGTGTTTCAATCGGTTATTTCGGATTTAAAAGATTATAACTTTGGTTACTATGGGTGGTAATCGAAATCTCCTAAAGGAAAATAAATGCTTATTCCACGCCAGCAAACGCCCGATCTAACCTTGCCAACGCTTGATCACGGCACCTTTGACTTATCGAACGATGCGTCCCAGCGCGGCACGGTGATCTGTTTCTATCGCGGTTTGCACTGCCCGATTTGTGCGACCTATCTAACCGAATTTCAAAAGCGCGTTGCCGATTTCGCTGAACGTGGCGTTGTTACCATTGCCATCAGTTCAGATGGCGAGGAACGCACCCGCGCGATGGCTGATAAGATCAGTGCAGACAGCCTGCGCTTTGCCTATGACCTGCCCCTCGCCAAGGCGCGCGAATGGGGGCTTTATATTTCGACCTCGCGCGGCAAAACTTCAATCGGTATTGAGGAACCAGCCCTGTTTTCAGAACCAGCCCTGTTTTCAGAACCCGGCCTGTTTATGGTCACGCCTGAACAAAGCCTCTATTACGGTTCAACCCAGACTATGCCATTTGTGCGACCACATTTCTCGGAACTGGTCGGCGCATTGGATTTTGCGATCAAAAATGATTATCCGGCGCGCGGTGAATATACCGGCTCGGTCTAGGATGTTGGCTTCCTAGACCAAATCTACCCAGATGGCAGGGTTTTAGAATCGGCCAGACCCTGCTAGGTTTAGCGGTATGAATGCGCAAGCCCCCCATATAATGACAGATCGCCAGCCGATCCGGCAATTGGACGAAGCCGCTGCCAATCGTATCGCGGCAGGTGAAGTTGTGGAGCGACCTGCATCAGCCATCAAGGAACTTGTCGAAAACGCGCTGGATGCCGGGGCAAACCGGATCGAGATTAGTTACAGCGATGGTGGCAAAACCCTGATCAAAGTGGTGGATGATGGCGGCGGCATTCCGGCTGATGAACTGCCACTGGCCCTATCGCGCCATGCGACCTCCAAAATTGACGGTTCCGACTTGTTGAACATCCATTCCTTTGGCTTTCGCGGTGAGGCATTGCCCTCCTTAGGCGCGGTCGGGCGGCTGACCATTACCTCGCGTTTCATGGGTGCGGAATCTGCTGCCAAAATATCAGTAAATGGTGGTGAAATTAGCCCCGTGCAGCCCGCCGCTTTGGCACGCGGCACCGTGGTTGAATTGCGAGACCTGTTCCATGCCACCCCTGCACGGCTAAAATTCCTGCGAACTGACCGCGCCGAGGCATCGGCCATCAATGATGGGGTCAAACGGCTGGCCATGGCCGCGCCCGATGTCGGCTTTGTGCTGCGCGACCTGACCAAAGGCGGCGCCGGTAGGGTGGTGTTTCGCGCTGACCCTGAATCAGGCGATTTTCCCACCAGCCTGCGCGCGCGCTTACGCGGTATTCTTGGCGCTGATTTTGTTGAAAACGCCATTGAAATCAATGCTGAGCGCGGCGGTATCCTGCTTTCGGGATTTGCGGCCTTGCCAACTTATTCGCGCGGCGCGGCCGTGTCACAATTCTTTTTTGTTAATGGCCGCCCGGTGCGCGACAAACAGTTTTACGGTGCTTTGCGTGCTGCCTATTCCGACCTACTCGTCCGAGGCCGCCACCCCGCTGCTGCTTTGTTCTTGTCTTGCGACCCTGAACAGGTTGACGTCAATGTCCACCCAACCAAAGCCGAAGTGCGTTTTCGCGATCCGGCTCTGGCGCGCGGGCTAATCGTTTCGGGTTTGCGACACGCCTTAAGCGAAGCAGGGCATCGGGCCTCTGGCACGGTCGGGCAGGAAACCCTGAATGCCATGCGGCCTGAAACCACTGGACGTCAATATCAAAGCTTTGGCCAAAACCGGCAATACGTGCCGCCGCCGGTAAATTCTGGCGGGTTTGCTGAGGCATCAGACTGGCAATCAGGGCGGGTTGAACCACTGTCGGAGCCAAATCAAAATGACTTAACGGGCCTGCCGTTGGGCGCAGCACGGGCGCAACTGCACGAAAATTATATTGTTGCCCAGACCCGTTCCGGCATGATCATCGTTGACCAACACGCCGCCCATGAACGTCTGGTTTACGAGCGGCTCAAAAACCAAATGCGTAACAAAACCGTTGCCTCTCAAGTTTTGCTAATTCCTGAAATTGTTGAACTGGCCGGAGACGATCACAGCAGGCTGATGGAATTTGCCGATGATCTGGCCAGCCTTGGACTGGTGATAGACAGCTTTGGCGAACAAGCGGTTTGCGTGCGCGAAACACCGGCTATTTTGGGGGAAATCAGCGGCAAAAATCTGATCGCGGATATATGTGACCAGCTTTCTGAAGCGGGTTCCAGTGCCCTTGTTAAAGAAAAGATAGATGCAATTTTAAGCCGTATGGCCTGCCATGGCTCTATCCGGTCCGGCCGTCGGATGAGCGCGCCTGAAATGAACGCATTGCTGCGCGAAATGGAGGCAACGCCTCATTCCGGCCAGTGCAATCATGGCCGCCCAACTTATGTAGAATTGGCCCTAAGTGACATCGAACGCCTGTTCGGGCGCAGTTAGTTCACCGAATTCGTGCGGCGATTCAATCTGCGGTAATAAAGGCCACTTAAACAAATACCGAATCGGTTAATAAAGGCTCATTTTTTTTCAGAAAAATCTATCTGCTGAAGAATTTTTTCAGGATATTTTTGGTCAAGGATATGTGAGAAGCCCGTCAGGCAAGGCAAAAATCCAACAGAATCGCTACGTTTTCGGTTGATTCTTTCTATTTTTGCACTGCAATTTGGGCCAAGGCCACTAAGCGTGCATATAGGATCGGTATTGTGGTTAAATACTTGGTTGGCAATTGAAAAGTTAATTTATTTGGTGTATTGTTAAGTTGATTTTTGACTAATTAATATTAACAAGCCACAATTTCTGGCGCAAATTAACATATATTGCGGGATCGACATGCGACTTTTTAAGACAAAACGGTATTTAGACGACGAAGGCGGCGCGATTTCCGCTTTTGTTTTAGTGATGTTCTTAACCATGATTGTTGGCGGAGGCATGGGCATTGATTTTATGTATCATGAATCCGAGCGCGCCGAACTGCAAGACGCATTGGACAGGGGGGTTTTGGCATCAGCCTCGTTTGAAATTGAGAATTACGAGGGCACTACCGAAGCCCAAAGAACAGCCTTTATTGCCGCGCGGGTTGAATCTTATTTACGTTCTAACAATTTGATCGCGCGCCGGAACCCTAACATCAATGTTGTGTCGACGATTTCCGCGAATTCACGTCGGATTTCGGTTACTGGGACTTATGACATCGACACATTTTTTCTGAAATTGGTTGGCATTAATTCATTGACTGTTTCGGGCACGTCCGCTGCGGAAACTTCGACCCGCGAATTGGAAATTTCCTTGATCCTTGATAATTCTGGGTCAATGTATGGTGACAAGATAATCGATTTAATTAGTTCCGCCAATAATTTTGTTGATTTGATGATAACCCCTGAAACGAGAGATTTTACGACTATATCGCTAATTCCATTCACTGCATCGGTGAATTTGGGGGCTGATTTTGCGTCATATTATAATGTAAACATATGGCATGACTATTCGTATTGTGTCCAGTTTCCGCAAGAAAGTGCTTTTAACGTAACTTCTATTTCATCCACTGATCCCTATCAACAAATCCAGCATCTTCAGCATCATGGTGGCCCGCACGCAGTGTGCCCTTCGGCAACTGTTCTGCCATTTTCCAATGACCCTATTGCGCTTAAAGCGGCAATTGGCACAATGATCAACGGGGGAAATACTTCGACTTGGGCTGGGATGAAATGGGGCGTGGCTTTGCTTGATCCGGGCACCCGACCGGTTGTTAACGCATTGATCGCTGATAATAAGGTTGATCCAATTTTTGCTAACAGGCCCGCGGCTTGGAATGACTCCACAACTACTAAAATCGTTGTACTTATGACCGATGGTAAAAATACAGAGCTTTTTTCGATGGAACCCAATGTTTATAACCAAACGGGAACAACCCCGTGGAGATCGCAGGCAAACGCGGATTATTGGGATGGCCGGAGGGTAAATGAGGGTGATGCGGATGATGTCTTAACCATAACCAACTTCATAGACGAGGACGACCCAAGCAATAACAGATACGAAGGTGATGCCAGGCTGATCAATATCTGCAATGCTGCAAAAGTTGATATTCCGGGAACCGACCGTGATCGCATTATAGTCTACACCATTGTTTTTGATGTACCAGAAGGTGAAAACGCTTATATGCGGATGCAAGATTGTGCGTCTTCTGTAAGCAGATTTTATCATGTGAGCGCCGGAGATTTGAATTCGGCATTTACCCAGATCGCCGGTTCGATCAACAGACTAAGACTTGTTGATTGATTATGGCACGCAGGGGAATATTGCACAGGTTTAAGAAATATCTCAGGGCTAAATCCGGCGCTGCAACGGTGGAATTTGTTATTATTTTTCCTGTTTTGATCTGGATTGTGTTTTCAACATTTGAGCTGGGCTGGATGACCACCCGCCAGATGATGCTGGAGCGTGGCGTAAACCTTACTATCCGAGATCTACGGCTTGGAAAAATTGAGAACCCCACCCATGACGGGTTAAAAGGTTTGATTTGTCAGCGTGCAACAATTTTGCGCGACTGTGTTGCCAATATCAATATGGAACTGGTACCTATGTCTTTATCGGGCGGGCTGCCGCAAACTTCAACCCAATGTGTTGACCGGACAGGGGTAATCGCGCCGGTTGAAAGCTTCAGCGCGGGTATTAATGAGGACATCATGTTTGTGCGGGTCTGCGTTGTGGTTGATCCGCTTATGCCGGGCATGGGGATTGGTGCAGGGTTAAATCTGTTAGACGGTGGCGGGTTTGCAATGGTTGCTTCTTCTGCCTTTAAACGAGAGCCATAAATTATGATGCACAACGTCTGGAAAAAGCTTAAACACCCGTTGCATGACAGCAGTGGTTCGGTAACCGTTGAATTTGTCATCTGGTTTCCGATTTTAATGTTCTGGTTGCTTGGTACTATCGTATTTTTTGATGCATTTAAGGCGCGTAGCAACTTAAGTTCTGCAAACGCTACTGTTGCTGATATTATTTCTCGTGGTAGCGAAAATTCCGACCTATATATGACGCTGTTATACAATATGCAGACTGCTATGCTGCCCAGAACATCCGGCAATGGTTTGCGGATCAGTTCTATTCAGTTTAGCATTGATCCAGATATTCCTGGGGATCTAGGTTCTTATGAGGTGGAGTGGTCTGCTGTTGCCGGTGCTGCATCTGTTGTCTTGGTTGATGCCGAAATTGAAATCAACGCTTTGCCAAATATGTATGATGGTGAATCCCTGTTATTTGTGGAATCTTCGGTACCTTTTGTGCCCTTGACCACTTATCTTGGGATAAACTTTCAAACTATCAGAAACCAGGTTGCAATTAGCCCACGTTATGAATCGCGTGTTGTTTGGGTTTCCCCCTGACGGGCAGTGGCGTTGATTTTGACCGTTTTTTGAACTTGAAAAGTAATGTTACAAGCCCCTTAGCCATCCGCATGTCTGGTGATTAGTTAACCATCAAATGCTGCAATCTTAACAGTGCGCTGATCGTGTCTGTCTGATAGCGCGGTTTGATCTATTTGGCACGGCGGCCCGTCCGGCCCTGCTATAGATTGCACAAATTCTCGCCGGAAAATTTTAGCAAAACATACAGGCTTGAAAGTCGCTTTACGGCGGTCTATAGCCCTGAATGCCGGATGGTCCGGCCAGAAGTCACCGCTGACCTTCTATAAAAATACGGGAATAAATTATGACACGTGGATTAATCGCTGGCATTGCTGCCATGACGGCAATTGTTGTTGCCTCAAATATTCTGGTTCAGTTTTTGCTGGGTGACTGGCTGACTTGGGGGGCGTTCACTTATCCGTTTGCGTTTCTGGTCACCGACCTGATGAACCGGTTTTACGGTGTGGCGCAAGCACGAAAAGTTGTTTTTGCCGGATTTGTAATCGGCATTTTATGTTCGTTTATTGGCACGCAAATCATCGGAGAATTTGGACCATTGGTCAGCCTGCGCATTGCCATTGGATCAGGCATCGCATTTTTGATTGCGCAGATGGTCGATATTTCGATCTTTAATCAATTACGCAGTGGGAAATGGTGGCGCGCGCCTGTCATTTCCTCGGTGATTGGCTCGGCTTTGGATACAGCAATCTTTTTCACCATTTCCTTTTCAGCAATGCTGGTGTTTCTGGATAGCAGCGAACCCAATATCTGGGCGCGTGAACTGGTGCCGATGTTCGGGTTTGGGCCGGAACTACCCCTATGGATCAGCCTTGGCATTGCGGATTTTGCTATAAAGCTGGCGTTGGTATTTATCGCGTTGATTCCCTTCAAATTGATGGTCAATCACTTGAAACCACAACACTGAGTGTTTTTTTTGTTTGCGTTTTCGAATTTTAACGGTAACCTCATCCTATCTGAAACTTTGAGAAAGGAGGTGCCAATGTCTTTTGGGAACTTGGAGCATATGGTTGAGGTTATTCGCGAGGTAGAACTCTAAAGGGGCAGCCCCCTTTGGGCACACATCTGGCTACTCGGAGAATTCCGGCTTTGGCCACCTTCATACTCAAGTCTGGGCCTCCCCGTTGCGACGGGTGGGCCCTTTCTGTATCTATACCTTATGATTTACGTTTCTGAAAATATCACCCTCAAAGACTGGGAGCTAAGCGAAAGCTTTATACGCGCCAGCGGCCCGGGCGGACAGAATGTTAACAAAGTGTCCACAGCGGTGGAATTGCGGTTCGAGGCCGCCAATTCGCCAAGCTTGCCCGCCGATGTCAAATTTCGGTTAAAAAAACTGTCGGGTCGACGTTGGACCAAAGATGGTGCTATCATTATTACCGCTGAGAAACACCGCAGCCAGATGCGTAACCGTGAACTGGCCGAAGAAAAATTGGTGACATTAATCCGGCAAGCCATGGAAACACCCAAACGGCGGGTGAAAACTAAACCGACTTATGGATCACAACAGCGTCGCATGGACAGTAAAACCCAGCGCGGCAAGGTTAAGAATATGCGGCAAAAACCAGATTTGGCAGATTAAACAGCCCTACTTGTTGTTGACCGAACCCATGCCAGCCAAGTGATTGGCAAACACGCCAAAATTCCGGCAAGATATTGCATCCAAGCATACGCCACCCTTAAACTAACGGGTGATTCTCTGACAGGTTGGTGATGGCAATTCTAAGAAACTTAACTGCATTGCTGCTGACTTTGCCGCTGCTTGCCTGTGGTACCCTAGCCAACCGTGCTTTACCGCTGGATCCGACATTGATTCTGGCCCAGCCACTGGCGCGCACCGTAGAACGCGCGCCACCATTTGCGCGCCGTATCGCCCAAAGCAACACTGCTGTTGGTGGCGGTTTGGCAGGCATGCTAATCGGCGCGGCCGTGACAGCCACCATCAACAATGATGAAAGACAACGCAGCCGAATTGGCGAAGTGCCTTCGCCAACTGGGGTTGATCCCGGTGCCATAATTGAGGCGATGATCGGCGATCACCTGATCAATAATTTTGCTGCGCGTCCAAATATGGGCGAATTCCTTTCCGGCTCGGTCCGTCAAACCGCCAGTTTTGAACGCGCCGAACAAGTGGCGGCATTGGCACGGCGACGGGGGCTTTCGGGGCTTGTCATTGATGTGGTGGCACTGGAATTCTATGCGGATAGCACTGGGCGAAATCTTGGGTTGTTGGACGAGGCGTTTAGCGTGGTTGTAAGTGCGCAGCTTACCCTGGTTGACGTTGCAACAGGCACAATTCTTGCGTCGGGCGGTTGTGAGGGTAAAAATGGCAATACGCAACCCATCCAGAATGTCGTGGATGACGGCACGCGACTAAGCACATTATTGGCCCAGAAAGCCGCTGCGAATTGTGCTGTCCAGCTTATCGAAGAAATTCTTCAATAGGGTCGTTTGAAGCGTTGCGATACCCGTATTTCTGGGTATGATCTTTTTGCCATCAAAAGGAAACATTCCCATGAGAACACGCGCCGCTGTTGCATTCGAAGCCGGAAAACCGCTCGAAATCGTTGAGGTCAATTTGGAAGGCCCCAAAGCCGGTGAGGTTCTGGTCGAAATCAAAGCCACCGGCATTTGCCACACCGATGAATTCACCCGCTCGGGTGCTGATCCCGAAGGGCTGTTTCCCGCCATTCTTGGCCATGAGGGCGCAGGCATCGTGTTGGAGGTAGGCGCGGGCGTGACCAGCCTGAAACCGGGCGACCATGTGATCCCGCTCTATACGCCGGAATGTCGGGAATGTGACTATTGCTTGAACCCCAAAACCAATCTTTGTCAGGCGATCCGCACCACACAAGGGCAGGGCGTTATGCCCGATGGCACCAGCCGTTTCAGCCTGTTGGATGGCACGCCGATATTGCACTATATGGGCTGTTCAACTTTTGCCAACCACACGGTTTTGCCCGAAATCGCGCTGGCCAAAATCCGTAAAGACGCACCCTTTGACAAGGTGTGTTACATCGGTTGCGGTGTGACCACCGGCATTGGCGCGGTGATCAATACAGCCAAAGTTGAGATCGGCTCCACGGCAATTGTGTTTGGTCTGGGCGGCATTGGTTTGAACGTCGTGCAGGGCTTACGCCTTGCGGGTGCTGACCAGATTGTCGGCGTTGATCTGAACAATAATAAGGCAGCAATGGCCAAACAATTCGGCATGACCGATTTTGTTAATCCGTCCAAAATTGACGGTGACTTGGTCGCGCATTTGGTTGAACTTACCGGCGGCGGCGGTGATTACACATTTGATGCCACAGGCAACGTAAACGTCATGCGGGATGCGCTCGAATCAGCCCATAAAGGTTGGGGCGAAAGCATCATCATCGGCGTGGCCGGCGCCGGTCACGAAATCTCCACCCGCCCCTTCCAACTGGTCACTGGGCGAAGCTGGCGCGGCACCGCATTTGGTGGCGCACGGGGCCGCACAGATGTTCCCAAAATCGTTGATTGGTATATGGATGGCAAAATAGAGATCGACCCGATGATCACCCATAAACTGAAACTTGAGGACATCAACAAAGGCTTTGATCTGATGCATGAAGGAAAATCCATCAGGGCAGTGGTGGAGTTTTGATTCACGCCATGTAACGCAAAACTATTTTGAAGTCAGCGCTTTCCCCTTTATCGCTGACTTTATTTTGCCGCCTTGTTGCTGCACGACATGGGTTAATTCATGGGCAAGCAAATGTAAGCCTGTGGCGTCACCCTTTTTGGCAAAATAGATGTCACGACCGATTGTGAACGCCTTGGCGTTTAGGCTTTTTGCAATCTCAGCAGAGTTACCGCCAGTGTGGACCATGATTTTAGAGAAATCAGAGCCAAACTCTTCTTTCATCGCGGCAGCCAGCTTGCTGTCCAGTTTTTTGCTTTTGGTGCCGGTTGGCGCAGTGTCAAGTTTCTTAACCTTTGCCTTTTTCTTCTTAACCTTTTCTTTAACTTTCGCCAAAATCTCTTTTGCATCTGCCATCAGATTTCTCCAAATAAAATAGGTAAAATATGGGGCTAATATTGAAACAAACCGGTCAAAAGTCAAGTTTTCAGGGAAAAAGCCGCAGAAATCCTTGTTGGCCGCGGCATGGTGCGATACCAGTTAGGGGTGGAAAACACAAAGGAATCCCATGAAAACCCTCTCTGAAAACGTCAGTTTTGCTGGCATGCAAGGTGTTTATTCCCACCAGTCTACTTCCTGTCAATGTGAGATGACTTTTGCAGTTTACCTGCCGCCACAAGCCAAGAAAGGCCCGGTTCCGGTGCTATGGTATCTTTCCGGCCTGACCTGCACCCATGAAAACGCCATGACCAAAGCCGGCGCGCAGGCTTGGGCAGCTGAGGCAGGCATCGCCGTGGTCTTCCCGGACACCTCGCCGCGTGGCACAGATGTGGCGGATGACGCGGCAATCGACCTTGGCCAAGGTGCCAGTTTTTATGTGGACGCCACCCAAAAACCATGGGCGCCGCATTTTAACATGTGGTCTTATATCGCGGATGAACTTCCCGCATTGATCTTTGAAAAATTCAACTTGTTGCAAACCGCTCAAGGCATTACCGGCCATTCCATGGGCGGCCACGGGGCGCTGACATTGGCAATGAACCGACCGGAACAATATAAATCGCTCTCGGCATTTGCGCCGATCGCCAACCCGACCAGCGCAGCATGGGGCCAGAAACAACTGACCGAATATCTGGGTGATGACCGTGCAAAATGGGCCAAACACGATGCGACATTATTGATCGAAAAAACCGGCTATCCAGGTCATATTCTGATAGACCAAGGCGCGGACGACCAATTTGCAAACCTGCTAAAACCGGAAAAGCTGGCCAAAGCCATTGAAAAATCCGGCCAGCCCGGCAGCTTTCGCATGCAACCGGGCTATGACCATTCTTATTTCTTTGTTGCCAGCTTTATGGAAGACCATATCCAGCACCACGCTGCAATCTTGCACAGGGACTAAGGTTCTGGCGTTATAAACCGGACGGCGAAGTTACGGCTGTAGTTTTCTTGGCCTGCACCACTTCGGCAAATTTCTGGTGATAGGTTGGGTATTCGGTGCCCATCCAGCGATCCCACCACGTAAAATACAACCCAAAGTTCCAGCCAGCCCGGGCATGGTGGATGTCATGATGGGTAACGGTTGTCATCCAGTCAAACATCGGTTTGTGGTTTCGCCATGCCGGAAACAGCTCATACCCCGAATGGCCCATGGCATTACGGATCATCATATGGTTGGTGAACATAAACAGTGCAATCGGGTGAAGCGGCAGCACCAGTAAAACCAGCGGTAAAAAGGCTGCATTGGCGGCGGCTTCGCCAAAGTTAAACGAAAAAGAAGTAAAAGGTGTTGGGTTATTGGAGCGATGATGCACACGGTGTGCCACTTTAAACACCCGGCGAATATGCAAAAACCGGTGCGACCAATAAAAATAACCATCATGCAGCACGATAAGCAACAAGGTCGTAAGCACCAGATAAAGCATTCCGTAATCCGCCATCTCAAAATACACACGAAATAATCCGACCTTAGCACCGTAAAGCGTGGCAAGCCCAACGCTGGAAAAAATTAGTATTGTGCGAAGGCTGGCCAGTATTTCGCGTGTGATCTGGCCCTTTGGCGGGTTTTTATCTCTGATTTTGCGCCCCGCCAGCCGCACGGCCATGGCAATGTTGATGGCCAGATAAATGCCACCCGCGCCGATAACATACCGCAGTATGTCTTCGGTAAACAGTATTGCAAATAAGGATAGGTTCGATATTTCCATGTCGATCGGATTCATTGTCTTCCCCGGAATTATGCGCATTCACCAGGTGAAACTGCGCGTTGTTGATGGGGCATAGCTAAGGAAAACAACTGCGCAATGCGCGGCATATTTCAAATCCGGCGGGTCATTTTCAAAAACGGCGGGTATAATTCAAAATCAGCCAGTTTGTGCAAGCGCTTTGCTGCGAAACTGGCTTGGGCTTTCGCCCATAAAACTGCGAAAGGCGCGATTAAACGGCCCGATGGAGGAAAACCCGACATCAAAAGCAATGCTAAGGATCGGCTGGTTGGCAAGCTCGGGGTTTGCAAGCTTGGCGCAGGCATCCGCGATTCGTCGCTCATTTATAAAGGTGGAAAAATTGCGATAGCCAAGCCCGGCGTTGATGGCACGGCGAAGCTGGTGTTCAGGCACATTCAAGCGCTGGGCCAAACTGCCCACGGCCAATCCTTCTTCGCGCCAGACCCCGGCATCCATTTCTGAGTTCAAGCGGTTTAGCAGGTGGGTATCAGCGGGGTGGATGGTCTCGGGCTTACGCTGCGGGCCGGGTTTGGCCACCCATGTCGGGCCGCCAAGCTGCAAAGACCAAAAGGCAAAAGCGCTGGCCAGCATAAAAACCGCAGCCGCCTGAAACGGAAAGCCAACCAACGGCAGGCTGTGCTCAAGCGAAGAGACCTCAGCCAGTTCAACGGTTACGCCAAAAACCACGGCCAAAAATATGAACCAATGCCGAAACCGGCGGCGGGATTCCACCAGATCAGCAGAGCGGTTTTTGAGCACGATAACAATCAGATAAACATAGAGCGCAAATATGGTGCCGGTTTGGATAATCGCGATTTGAGGCCAGATACCCACAAAAAACACCGGTGCGAAAACTAGTGCGGCAGGCAGGATGTGCCAGAATTGCGGTCCGAACTCGTCATCAAAAAACGCCAGACCGGCCCACCATAGAAAAAACGGCGCCAGAACCGGAAAATAGGAAATAAAGCGCCAGATTCCGGCATTATTAATCAGTGGCAACGGGGCAGAGACCAGCACATAGGCAAGGATCGTGATAATAAGAAGGGTAAAGGAAAGTTCCAGAAACCGTTGTTTCCAGAAACCGTTGTTTGCGATTATAAAGTATACGGGCGAGCAGCAGCATAAGCACCCCAATGGCCGCCCCGCGAAATAGCAAATCAAATGCAACAATCTGTTCCATTTGGCCGTGCTATCACATCTTATCGCCTGTGCAAATTTATAAGGGGCAAATGATATCGGGGTTTATTCGGTTGGGCAGACCATGATACAAAGCGATATGAACCAGATACCTACAGGGGCAGCCCAGCTTGCCAGAATTGTCCACCCGTGACCGTGATTTATATCGACGCTGACGCCTGCCCTGTAAAATCCGAAACCCTGCGGGTGGCGGACCGCCACAAGCTGCAAGTCTATATTGTTTCCAATGGCGGAATGCGGCCAAATCCACATCCTTTGGTGGAAATTGTCGTGGTGGATGCGGGCGCAGACGAAGCAGATATATGGATTGCCGACAGGGTCGGGCAGGGCGATATCTGTATCACCGGAGACATTCCTTTGGCAGCAAAATGTCTTGAAAACGGCGGCAGGGCTTT
This sequence comes from Rhodobacterales bacterium, assembly GCA_003228875.1. Classification (GTDB taxonomy): domain Bacteria; phylum Pseudomonadota; class Alphaproteobacteria; order Rhodobacterales; family Rhodobacteraceae; genus UBA3077. The sequence continues at coordinate 86,302 of QIGK01000026.1, read as the reverse complement.
GCGCCATAATGGCGATGCTTTCACCCAGCAAAACATTGGCAACCAACTGGCGATGCGTGATCTGATGAACGATATGCGCGCCGCTGATCCGTTTCATCAGGGGCGAGGCAAACTGTTTTCCAAGGCCGACAGATCGCGATTTCTGGATGCGTTGGAACGCGAAGTTCGCGCTGCGCAAAAGGACAAAAATGGCTGAACTGCACATTGATTTCACCAGCGGAGCGGTGGCACATCGCCTAAAATTTGGCGGTGGGCGCGGACAGGGTCTGCCCCGGGCTGCGGGCATGAAAAATGGCCATAATCCGGTGATTGTTGATGCCACGGCGGGGCTGGGGCGCGATGGATTTTTGCTGGCATCGCTGGGGGCCAATGTGACCCTGATTGAGCGCTCGGAACAGATGCACACTCTGTTGGAAAACGCCCTGAAACACGGGGCAAATCATTCTGAAACCGCTGAAATTATTTCCCGCATGACCTTGCTGTTTGGGGATGCAAAAACCCTGCTGCCGACTTTGCGACCCGAGGTGATTCTGATTGACCCGATGCACCCACCACGGGGGAATTCTGCGTTGGTCAAGCTCGAAATGCGCCAGATACGCGGGATTGTCGGCGCGGATACGGATTCGGCTGAATTGATGAATATTGCGTTAAATTCGGCCAGCAACCGCGTGGTTTTGAAATGGCCACGCAAAGCGGAATCGATGGCTGGAATACCGGATTTTTCGCATCAAATTCTTGGCAAGTCGACTCGCTATGATGTGTTTATGTGTGTTTGATACCGTGAAATCGCTTTTCCGACCTTACGAATTGTAATATTGACCTGTAAAACTGTATAAAATGGACCTTTAAAATGACACCAAAACTAGTGATTTTCGACTGTGACGGCGTTTTGGTCGACAGCGAGCTGGTCTCTAACCAAATCCTGATGGAAAACCTGTCGCGTTACGGATTGCAAATCAGCCTTGCGGAATGCATGGATTTGTTTGTCGGCGGAACTATGAAAGGCGTTATGACCAAGGCTAAATCGCTTGGTGCAAACCTGCCCAAAAACTGGGTGGATGAGGTTTATAAGGCGACTTATGCCCGCCTGAAACAAGGGGTTGATCCGGTCAAAGGCGTGGTTAATATTCTGGACAGGCTTGATGCGGCTGGCATCAAATATTGTGTAGCTTCCAACGGCAGTGTCGAAAAAATGAACATCACTTTGGGTCAAAATAATATGCTGCAACGCTTTGAAAACAATATGTTTTCCGCGCATGAACTCGGGGTTTCCAAGCCTGACCCAGACCTGTTTTTGATCGCCGCTGGGAATGTCGCGCCGCAAGATTGCGTGGTGATTGAAGACAGCCTAAGCGGCGTTAGGGCGGCCCGCGCGGCGGGGATGAAATGTTTTGGCTATCATGAGCATAATGACGGCGCTGCACTGGCGGCCGAAGGCGCAATTTTGTTTAACGATATGAATTTACTGGCAAATTTGTTGGAATTACCCAGCTAGCTCAGCCGCGATCCCGCAAAATCCGGCCTTGTTGCTTTTGCCAGTCACGTTTTTTCTCGGTGGCGCGTTTGTCCTGTGCTTTCTTGCCTTTGGCGATGCCAAGCAGCAATTTGGCGCGGCCCTTGTCATTAAAATAGACCTTAAGCGGCACTAATGCCATGCCTTCGCGGCCAATATTTTTCCAAAGATTCCCTAATTCACGCTTACTTACCAACAGCTTACGTTTGCGGCGTTCTTCGTGCTGAAAGGTCTTGGCCTGATCATATTTAGGCACATGGGAGTTGATCAACCACAACTCTCCATCCTCAATATTGGCATAGCTTTCTGCTATATTAACCCCGCCATTGCGCATGGCCTTGACCTCAGAGCCCACCAACATCAAGCCACATTCAAGGGTGTCTTCAACCGCATAATTATACCGCGCCTTGCGATTTTCGGCGACGGTTTTGTTATTGGGATCAGATTTTTTGCGCGGTGCCATCAGTCAATTATCCGTATGCCCGAAAACCGAGCCATTTCTTCGTCGCTTGGTGCCTCCCACATCGACTCGATAAAGTCAAACATGTCGCGGGACACTTCAAATTGAAAGGTTTCTGCTTGTTCTGTATTGCGGTTTTGAACCCGCTGCCAGCGTATTTCAGCAGGGACGTCGCGAAAATGCAACTGCACCGAGCAATCACAAGGCTAGATCAAACCACAAACCTGCATCGCCGCCTTGATTTCTGCTTTGGTTACATCCAGCAAACTAGTCAAGGGCAAGCGCACCTCTTCGCGGCATTTGCCCAGTAATGACAGACCATACTTAGCCCCAGCCACGCCCGGTTCTCGGAAAAGAGCGCTGTGGAGCGGCATTAAAATATCTTGTAATTCCAACGCTTTGCCGTAATTCCCCAACATTGTTTCGGCTTGAAATTCAGCACAAAGCGCGGGCGCGACATTGGCGGTAACGGAAATACAGCCAACCCCGCCATGGGCATTGAACCCCAACGCTGAGGCATCCTCGGCTGATAATTGCACAAAATCATGGCCGCAAGTGGCGCGCTGTTGGCTGACGCGGGTGATGTCGCCTGTGGCGTCTTTCACGCCTATGATACGTGGTAGCTTGGCCAATTCGCCCATAGTTTCCGGGGTCATATCGACAATGGATCGACCCGGAATATTGTAAATAAGGATCGGAATATCGCTGCAATCGTGCAGTTCGTTAAAATGGGCAATCAAGCCGCGCTGGGTTGGTTTGTTATAATAAGGCGTCACAACCAATGCCGCCGCCGCACCGACTGATTGTGCGAATTGCACCAATCCAACTGATTCCGCTGTGGCATTGGAACCAGCGCCAGCAATCACGGGAACGCGGCCCGCAGCGCTTTCAACGCAAATTTGAATGACCTCGCGGTGTTCTTCATGGCTAAGCGTTGGCGCTTCTCCGGTGGTTCCAACTGCGGTGATAGCACTGGAACCTTGGTCAATTTGCCAGTCTACAAGTGCCTTCAACGCCTTTTTGTCGATGGCACCGTTGGAAAAAGGTGTGACAATGGCGGGAATAGAACCTGTAAACATGATTGTCTCCGGTAAGGTTGGAAAATAAGGTTGAAAGCGGCGCGAACATACCGAGCATTGCCATCGCACGCAAGTGGTTGAACCGTAAATCGCTGGCTTTTGGAAAGCGATTTGTGATAGGTGTTTGGCGAACAGAGCAACAAGAAAAGCAGGCCGGTATGAAGGTTTACCTTCACTTGGGCGCCCATAAAACGGCAACCACTTTCATTCAGAAATCCATGCAAAGCAACGCTGAAACGCTTGCTAAATCCGGCATTTTTGCACCAAAACTTGAGGATATCAGGGCGGTCATAACCCCCGGTTTGGGGGGCAAGCCAATGCTGGATTTTGAGGATTGTATCGCCATTATGCTACAAGATCAGGCTTTGTTTCAGGGAAATGGTCCAGAACAGCTGATTTTGTCAGATGAAAATATCGTTGGTTTTCCGGCAGAAATTTTTGCAAAAGGCGCATTTTATCTGGACGCTAAAAGACGGCTTGGTCATTTGCAATCTTGGTTGCCAACGGCCCCAGAAAAAATCGTTTTTGCGGTTCGGCCTTACATAACATTCTTTTCATCGGCATATGCGCAATGGCTGGGGCCTTTTGCCAAAAAACACGGGCCAAACAAACGATTTATTCCGCGTGAGGCCATTCAGCAGAAAATATCCGGCCTGAAACGCGGCTGGCCAGCGATAATTAGAGACCTGCAGGCGGTTTTTCCTGATTCGGAAATTTTGGTAAAAGAATACAAATCCAGCCCCGAATATCTGCGCGAAATGTTTGATATTTTATTGGGTAGCACCGCTGATGATATAAAATACAGTGCCGGATATTTCTGGAATCACGGGCTTTCGGCTAAATTGGTTGTTGAACTTGAAACCGAGTTGGCCAAAGGCATTGCCAACCCTGAATCGGTTGCCAGAATACGGGCGCAACGCAGCAAAAAACCCTCTGATCTGGAGGCATTTTTTTGGCCAGACAGCCAACGGAATGCGCTTTTGCATCGGTATGAAAAAGATATTCAAACCCTGAAGAAAATGACAAACAATAAATTGATTTGGTTAGGGTAACAGAAGGGGCGACGCCAGCGTCAGAATATGTTAATCCCTGCTAATCTTTTATTTGAGAGTATAATGCGGCGACTGAATTTTAGAATTTTTATTTTTCTGTTTTTTTGGAATATTGCACCTGTTTTGGCGCAATCACCCGAGGAAGACGGCGCGGTCTTGGCATCGGCGCTGGATGCTGCCAGAAGCAAAGACTGGTTAACAGCCATCACCATTGCCCAAACTTTGTCTGATCCGGTCGCCACGGATATTATCGACTGGATGCGGTTGCGGGCTGGCGAAGGAACCTTTGCCGAATATGAATTTTTCCTGTCTGAAAACGCTGATTGGCCGGGCTTGAAACGCTTGCAAAAGGTGGGGGAGCGGACAATTCCAAAGGGGCTCCCGCCCGCTCGGGTTTTGTCCTATTTTTCGGTTAGACCACCGCAAACCGGTTTAGGGGTTATCCGTTTTGCCGCAGCCCAAAGCCAGCTTGGCCGCATTGCCGAAGCCGGCGAAGAAGTGATCCGAGCATGGCAAATCATGGATTTGACCTTGGCGGAATTGCGGCAACTGGCCGAAGAATATAACGATGTTTTGCAAAGCTACCATAATGACAGGCTGGACTGGTTATTATGGGAAGGAAAAATCGTTGACGCTGAAGCGATGTTTGAATTTGTCAGCGAGGGGCCGCAAAAACTGGCAGAAGCCCGCATCGGATTACAACGCGGTGCCACTGGCGTTGACGCTTTGGTTGCCGCAGTTCCGGCGGCTTTGGCTGATGATCCAGGCTTGGCCCGAGACCGGTTTGTTTGGCGGGCCAAAAAGGGATTCTGGGACAGCGCAAACGAAATGTTACAAGAACGAACCGTCTCGGCTGATTTACTTGGGCGCCCCGAATACTGGGCCAGCAGACGGCGCACATTGGCGCGACGCGCCATGCGGGCGGAACGGTATGACCTGGCTTATGAATTGGCCAGTCAGCATTTTCTAAGCGGTGGCAGCAATTACGCAGATCTGGAATGGCTGGCCGGATTTGTGGCTTTGAAAAAACAGAATGACCCTGCCAAAGCGCTGGTTCATTTTCAGAATTTTAGCGCTGCGGTTCGGTCACCTATCAGTACCGGGCGGGCCGGATATTGGCTGGGCATAACCTATGTCGAACTGGATAATCCTGACGCCGCCCGCGCTAGTTTTGCGCGCGGTGCAGAATTTCAAACCAGTTTTTACGGGCAATTGGCAGCAGAACAGGCAGGGATCGCCGCGGATTCGCGCCTTCAAGGGTATGATTTACCACCAGATTGGACTGTGGCCGATTTTTTGATTGACGAATCCGTGCGTGCGGCGGTGTTGTTTTATTTTGCTGAAGAACCGCTTTTGGCGCGGCAATTCTTTTCCCATGTCAGCGAACGCCTGTCTGCGCAAGAACAAGAAGCATTGGGCCAGTTGACGATTGATCTGGAATTGCCCCATACGGCGCTTGCCATTGCCAAAATCGCGGCGCGCAGCGGCACAGTGTTGCCTGACGCTTATTATCCAGTGACGGAATTGGCGTATTTTAGCATCGATATTCCCGGCGAATTGGCCATGGCCATCGCCCGTCAGGAAAGCGAACTTTATGCGCGGGCCCAAAGCAGCGTTGGCGCGCGCGGCCTGATGCAGGTTATGCCAGATACGGCAAGAGAGGTCGCCAATGAAATCGGTATCGAATTTTCACGCAATCGGTTGCTCAGCGATTGGCGTTATAACGCGCGGCTTGGCACCGCCTATCTGGCAGGTTTGATTGAGGATTACGACGGGTCATATTTACTGGCGGTTGCGGCTTATAATGCCGGACCTTCGCGGGTGAATCGCTGGATCAAGGATTATGGCGACCCAAGGCTTAGCACAATAGATCCCGTTGTCTGGATTGAAACAATTCCATTTCGCGAAACCCGAAATTATGTGCAGCGGGTGATGGAGGCTCTGTTTGTATATCGTGCCCGCATTAGCGGTGCGGTGCCTGAATTGACACTGGAATCGGAACTGGGCCAAACCGCGCTTTAGCCGGATTTACAAAAATTTACCTTGGCTAAGGATCAGCGGCGATCGTTGCGAAATGTCAAAGCCAGTTACTTTGCCAAGCAATATTATATGATCGCCTGCCGTGACAACCCTTTCGCGGTCACATTCAAACCATGCTGCGCTATCATTTAACAATGGAAAGCCAGACGGCCCTTTATGCCAGTTGGTATTTTTGAAACGGTCATGGTTTTGTCTGGAAAAATTTTCGCACAACGATTGCTGGTTTTGCGAAAGAATATTAACCGCAAACCCGTCAGAACCGGTCATTGCGCCATAGCTGCGCGACAGTCGGGACATGCAGATCAACAACATGGCCGGATCAAGCGAAACCGAGGTGAAAGAGCTTGCCGTAAAGCCAACCGGTGCGCCAAGGGAATCCAGCGTGGTAACAACCGTAACGCCGGTTGCAAACTTGCCAAAAGCCAAACGCAAATCTTTGATTTCTATTCCCAATTTTCCACCATTTTCTGACGGTATTTATTCTTCTTAAGACCGCACATGGCGGAACTGCAAGGCCAGATGGGTAAAACTTGCTGTGGCATGTGCAAAATTGTGGCTATTATTTTGGTGGCGCACTATTATCCCGAGCAATCGAAGTGTGTGAAGGACGTATCAGTGAATCAGGATGACGGTATTCTAAAAGCAGGTGATTTGCTGAACAACACATATGAAATTGAACAACTGGTCGGTCAAGGCGGCACCGGCGAAGTCTATCTAGCCAAGAATATCGTGTCAGGCCGTAAATTTGCCATCAAAATCCTGAAACAAGAATTTGCTAATAACGAAACATTTATCAATCTGATGCGCCGTGAATCCGATGTGTTACACGAGGTCCGCAACGATGCGGTGGTGCGCTATAATGAATTGCTGCGCTCGGAATTGCATGGCGGGTTTGTTTTTCTGGTGATGGAATATATCAAAGGACCGCAGCTGGCGGAAATCATCAAAGAGCGCGGGTCAATCGACGAAGCCTCTTTGTTAATGGTGGCAAAACGTATGGGGCAGGGGCTGAAAGCTGCCCATGACAAAAAGGCGTTTCACCGCGATATGAGCCCCGATAATATTATTTTGCCAAATGGCGATATGAGCAAAGCCAAGCTGATTGATTTTGGCATCGCACGGGATTTGAACGAAAATGCCCAGACTGTCGTTGGCGGCGGTTTTGCGGGAAAATATCAATATGCCTCGCCGGAACAACTGGATGGCAATGTTGATGCGCGTTCAGATCTTTATAGCCTTGGCATGACTTTGTTGCGCGCATATCGGGGTCAACCGATTGAGGTCGGGTCTTCGTTGATGGAGATTGCCAAAAGTAAATCAGTGCGCCCCGACACCCGCGATGTGCCGGGCAAATTGGGCCAGTTGATTACTCGTCTGGTCGAACCGCGCCCCGAAGACAGGTTTCAGTCTGCTGATGAAATGCTGGCATTTCTGGCTGCTGGCGGCATCGCGGCTGCGCCGCTGATGGACGAGGCCACGATCATTGCGCCGCAAACCAAAAACCGGCAAGCGGCCCAAATCATCACAAGCCTGCCACCTGAACCGGGCACAAAATCTGGCGGTGGCGGTAAATGGTTTTTGGTGCTTTTGCTGCTCGCGGGACTTGGTGGCGGTGGCTGGTATTTTGGCCTTGGCCCTGGAAAAGATCAGATTTTTGCACCTGAATATGCGCGACAATCCCCGTATGTTATCGAAATTAAATCTGCTGAAAATAGCAATCTTGTTATGGTTTCGGGCCATGTTGGCGGCCCCGAAATCGGGGCTTCGCTGATTGAGGAATTGCAGCAGGAGTTTGCCGGTTTTGTGGTCGAATCCACGCTTGAAAATGCCAGCGGTGCCCCGAATGAGCGTTGGGAGCGCATTGCGGCTGCCATGGTGCGCAGTGCATTGCCGCTTAATTCATGGCGTTTTGGAATGATCAATGAAGATGCGACATTGTCCGGTGAAGCCAGTTCAAAAAGCGTCGCAACGGCGGTGCGCGAAAGTTTTGATGCAGCGGCTGCATTAGTTGACATCACGGTTAGCACTGAAATAACGGTTACGGAACCGCCGCTGGTGTTGGGTGTTTTGAACGATGAGCTGAATGCTTTTCAATCCTGCGGTCCATTGCGGGTTACTGGTGGCGATGGCGTGGTGGTCGGTATCGGAGACCGGCTGACGGTCTCGGGCATTATTGCGCGCCAATCGGATGTAGAGGTCATTGATCTGGTGTTGCAAGAACTGGTTGGTGGGCGCGGCATTGATTATAATCTGGCGGTTCTGAATGCGCCGGTCTGTATGATTGAATCAATGTTGCCCAGCGGGCCTTCCGACGGGATCGAGATAGTTTATTCTTATGGCACCAAGGCTGGTCTGGTTGATGACGGCGTTTATCATTCCGGTGAAAACCCGGTGATTGACGTGCGTTTTCCTGCCAATCGTGTCGGTTTCTTTTATGGGTTTTATATCGATGCCGAAGGTCAGGTATTTCACTTAATGCCCCACAAAGACCGGCCCAATAACGTTTTGCCGGGTATTGGCGTTGAACAAGACGGCATCCGTAGCGTGCGGCTGGCATTTCCGGAGGACGAAGCCACAACCGAAAGACTTGGCTTTCGCGTGATTGAACCCTATGGCACCAGCATGATTGTGGCGGTGGTTTCCGATATCCCGCTGTTTGACGGGCTGCGACCAAGAGCCGAATCGGTTGAAGCATTCAGGGATGCAATGGCAGGGGCACAAGATGTTTTGGGAGACGGCCGATCTTTGGTTGCCTCGCGTTATCTTGTAACAGAGCAATAAAATGCCCATGTTTGCAATATTAATTTCAAACGCGCGGTGATTGCCGCAGTATTAAAAATCGGCTATATTGGCCACTATATTTCAGGAAAGGAATGCAACATGGTATTTCAAAAAATAGGTCCAGCAGTGTTTGCCGCATGTTTGTTGGTGCCAACTGTTTCGACTGCTCAGGAACTGACAGCCGCCGAAATTTTGGCGCTTTTACAAGCGCAACGGGAATTGCTGGCCGCCGGTGAAACTGAAATGGGCGACACACGCGCCTTGGCTTTTGTGGTCAATTCAAACCCTGAAACCGAAGGTGAAGGCATCGCGGTTGGCACCGAAGTTGCCAGCGAAGTGGTCGTGGCCAGCGTCGAAGGCGCTGTTGTGCCTCAGGAACTGGTAATCGATCTGACCATATTTTTTGAATATGATTCAGCCTTGCTGAAATCGGAATCCCGCAGTCAGGTTGATGCGCTTTGTTCCGCAATCCAGATAAACGAACAAGCCGTTGTCGATGCCGCATTGATGGTTGAGACCGACACACAAGAGCCCTCAGCGACACCCGGAGCAGATTTGAACACCCAAGCTTTGACGATGATTGCGGAGTCAATCAGCGGCACGTATCAGATTATTGGCCACACCGATGCATCCGGCTCAGCGGCATATAACCTGACGCTTAGTCAGGCACGCGCTGATGAAGTGGTGCGGTATATGGTGCGGGATTGTGGCATTGATGCCGCATTGCTGGAAGCCGTCGGCATGGGTGAAGCCCAGTTAAAAGATAGCGGCAATCCGCGTGCAGATGAAAACCGGCGGGTCGAGATTAAAGTGACTCTGTAAATTAGCGGCGCGTTGAGTGGTGTTTTATTGGTAAATATAGCGCCCGCGCCGCCTTGAAATCTTGCAATTGTTGCAGCCATTAAGGCGCGCAATTGCAAGGTTACCCCATGCTGTCTAAAAATTTTGCGCGGCTGGCATCGTCGTCGATATGACTTGATAATGTCTCGCATAGCTCAGCGCGGGTGGTGCAGGTTTTGGCTGCTTTCTTGATCAGAACTTTGGCAATCGGGCCAATATGAGGCACCAGTTGTTTTGTTAGTGCTTCGAGCAATTCTGGGCTGAGCATGGCAGAGCCGGTGGAAACCGCACCGCCGGTTTGGCCAAGATGTTGGCGCACAGCGGCTTTAAACGCTTCGCGATGTTCTGGCCCGATTTCGGCGGCCAGCCGGTCGATCAATTGATTGGTGTCGGTGGTGGCGTTTGAAACCCTGCGCACCAGAACTTTGGCGATCGGGCCGATTTGTTCGGTCAACAGGGTTTCGACCCGCGATAAAACCGATTTTGGCATTTGCTGTGCCAGCGTTTGCGAAAGCACTGGCGGCGGCGATAGGCTTGACTGTGGCATTTGCACAATTGTGCGGTCTGTGTCGCGCATCTGGTGTTGATCAACATTGCGAAGCGCGGCATGAATAGCTGTCGCAAAGGCCCTTGCATTGGGAATACGATGATTTGGGTCTGCAATCAGTGCTGCTGTGGAAATCTGATACAAAGCGGCTGGCAGGTCGGGGGCCAATTCCGCCAGATTAAGGCTTTGCCCAGAGATGACTTTTTGGGTTAATTCGCCCAAAGAACTGGATTCAAACGGTTTATGACCGGTCAGCAGTTCAAACATGATCACACCAGCACCAAACAGGTCAGCGCGGTGATCTGCCTGATAGCCCATGAATTGTTCAGGTGACATATAATCCGGCGTGCCGATCATGCCACCACTTGTTGCACCCAAAGCTTCAACACGGGCGACGCCAAAATCCGCAATTTTTAAGCGACCATCAGGCAACAGCAACGCATTGGCGGGTTTGACATCTCGATGCACAATTCCGGCGGCATGAATAGCATCAAGCCCGGCAAGCATCTGGGTCATAATGGAGCCAAACTCTTGCAAGTTAGGCAAGGGCCGCCGCGCGATCCGGTCTTGCAGAGTTTCGCTTTGGATAAATTCCATAACCAGATAGGGGCGCTCATTGCGCTCCAGATAGTCAAAAATAGTCACAAGATTGCCGTGTATACATTTGCCAGCGGCTTTGGCCTCTCGGGCAAAACGTTCCAACCATGCACCGCGTTCGGATGTATCAATCAGGTGGGTATGTAGGGTTTTGATCGCGACAATGCGGTCAATATCAGGGTCATGGCCTTTATAGACCACGCCCATCGCGCCCTCACCAAGAACGCTATCAATACGGTATTTCCCGACAGATTCGGGGATCGGCGCAGTCATAGTTTTAACCTGTCACTTTGGTCTGGATAACAGTTTTTAATCGTCCAGCAATTTCATAGCGCTATCAAGCGATCGGCGCATTCGGTTGAAAGAAGTAGAAAGCGAGCTGATTTCGTCTTTGCCTTTTTTGATATATTCCGGCGCTGAAAAATCACCCATGCTGACCTGTTCGGAAATTTCCGACATCACCGAGACCGGCTTAAGGACTATCCGAGATAGCATCAAGTTGACCAACACAATAACAACCAAAAATGCCGCCAGAATTGCCAGCATAATCACAACAATCAAGTCTGCGGCGCGTTTGTCAGCCAGCGCCATCGGCGCATAAATAATCTGGGCGCCAATAGTTTCGCCCATTTCCCAGCCAAAACCGTTTTCAGAACCATAAAGGTCGATCATGGCGGCGGGTGCTATGGCTGGGTCGGAATGACAATCAAGGCAGCTTTGGCTGGTAATGGTAAAAGGAAAAGCCACGGCAAAAACCCGGCCGCCATCTATTTCACGAATAACCGAGATTCGCTCCAGCGATTGATCAGCCCGTAACTGGTTTATCAGGTCTGCCTCCCAATCCTCAGCCAGATCATCGGGGTTAGTCGGATTCAGGGCTGCTTCTTTGTAATAGTAGTCGGGAAAAGAGCTGTTGAAATAGGAAAAAACTGTTTGCGCCGAAAAAGACGGCACCGTGTGGGGAAGGAAAAGAATATCGTTACCATCAGATAGCAAGGGTTTTACCCCTGTTGATGTATATTTCCTGACCGCCAGAGCATTGGCACGAATAATAGCAATTTCGTTTTCGATTTCCTGCAAAGCATTGGATTTTGCTGCTTGATAAGTTAGTCCGGTTGCCGCAATTATGCCCGAAAAACATGCTAGTATAAGCACAAGATTAAATTTGGTTCGCAATCGCATAGGTTGAATTCCTCTTTTATTTCAGGCAATGACAAGATATGTGTATTACTGTTTTGCGGTTTCCGCTAGATTACAATGGTCAAGATATAGAAATATTTACGAGTATTGTTCGTTAGGAAGATAAAATGTTTATAAAAATAGCCTTAGTGGGGCTGTTGTTGTCATTGCCCATGGGTCTGATGGCACAAGAGAATCAAGTCAAAATTGTGGCGCTGGTTCTGACAACAGCTGAATATAACCCCAGTTCAGACAATATTCTGGCGTCGCTTGATTCGCTTAACGCCCAGACCTTGCGCGTCAATTCGCCCAATGCGTCGGAATTGCGTGCGGTGATAAAACGATTCGCATCTGCGGCGATTGACAATGATATCGCACTGGTTTTCGCTGACGGTCCGGTTTTGAAACTGGGTGAGCGGGAGTTTTTAGCACCGTCTGATCTAAACCTGCTTCAGGGTAACGATTTGTTGACACAGGCAATTCCGTTATCCGCGTTGGCGCGGGCCGCAGCACTTGCCGGTGACGGGGGCGCAATTTTTGTGCATTCCACCGATTTAGGCAAAGCCCTGCCGAACGGAATTTCGCTGGCCCAGTTTGCGCCAGATATTCGCGCAGGGACCAGCCCCATATTGCTGGGACAAGCCGGTTCGGCTATGGCTATGGCGGACATGTTTGAAGCCCATGCCCAAGGCAACGAAATGGACCTGAGCCGCCTGCTGACTGATCTGATTTCGCGGGTAGAATTTACTGTTTCCTATATTCCCAACAGACCGATGATTATTAAAAAACCGGCCCCTGTTATTCCGGTTATCACCGCTGCGACCGATGATTCGAAATCGGTGGGTCAAGTGGACGTTACGCTTGGTGATGTGGCAAAAATTGCAATGCCGGGTGGTTCCGATGACGCAAACGTGATCATCGACGACCAAGCCACCGAAAACTCAGGCGGGTTGAACTTGCCGCAAATCCAGCCTTCGACGGCTGAAGAAACCGTCGCGGAACCGCAGGTTGCACAGATAACCCAATTGACCGATTTTGAACCTGCTGCGGAAAAACCTTTGGCAATCGAAGCGCTGCAAGCCTTGCAAACTGGGTTATCGCGGGCTGACAAACGTACAATTCAGCATGAGCTTCGGGATGTTGGGTATTACACTGGCTTGATTGACGGAATTTTTGGCAATCAGACCCGGGCAGCAATCGAAGCTTATCAAAGGTCGGTTGATGCTGATGTCACCGGCGTTTTGACGGTTGCCCAAATGGATGGTTTTCTAAACTGAATTATCTCGCGGCAATCGTTTGGGCTAAGCCGGAAAATATGTTACAGAAACTATATTTTTCAGATTGAGTTACGGAGATATTCAGTGACTAAATTTATTATTGCTTTTACTTTTGCTTTGATATTGCCTTTTTCGGCTTTGGCACAAAACCGTGTAGCGCTTTTGGTTGGCAATGCAAATTATGACAATCCAGACCTAACATTGCGAAACCCGGTTAACGATGTAGGCGCTTTGACGATTGCCCTCGAAGCATTAAATTTTGAGGTGGTCGCCGCCACAGATCAGGATCGGGCCGGTTTTTTAGCAGCACTGGATCAATTTGAACAGGCCGCGAAAAATGCGGAAATCGCTGTGTTTTTCTTTGCTGGACACGGTGTTCAGGTCAACGGGGAAAACTATTTTATCGGGCGGGAATTTGACCAGCTTGATGATGGTTCTCTGTTAAACTCGGCTGTAACCATGAGCGAGATCGTTGAGGTTTTTGGCAGGGCCAAGCCTGACCTTGGGGTGCTGATGCTGGATGCCTGCCGGAACAACCCTTTTGTGGATGCAGGGCAAGTGGTGCCCGGTTTGGCCCGATCCCGTGGCGGCGCGGGGCTGCTGATTGCTTATGCTACTGACCCCGGAAATGTTGCTTATGACGGGGCTGGCGAAAATAGTATTTTCACCAAAGCCATAATCAATAACATTGCAACTGACGGGGTTGAGGCCCGAATCATGTTTGGCCGTGTGCGTCAGCAGGTGGTGCTGGAATCGCGTGGACAGCAAATTCCTTGGGTAGAGGAAGCGGTGCTGGGTGAATACTATTTTGCCGGTCGCGCGGGCATTGTGGTTGCCAGCAGCGAATATACCCGTGAATTGCAGGCTTGGCGGCAAATTTCGGCACAAACAGAAACCGAACCTTTTCAGCAATATTTGACCGACTTTCCGGAGGGTGTTTTTCGCCAGTTTGCCAGCGACCGGATCACCATGATCCGTCAGGCTCGGGCAGCCGGTGCGCCATCTGGTCTGTCCAGCATTGAAATTCTGGAGCCGGAATCGGCAGATCGGGTCGAAGCTGCACTTGGGGTGTTGGGTTTCTTGCCATTGACCCGTGCCTTATCGGATGCAAATCTGGCGGCGCTCGCGGCTGCGTTTGATTTGTATCGCACCCAATTGCCTAATCCTGACGAGGCCAGCGCTGACAGATTGTTTCAAGACGCCGCGCGCATGACCATATTTTTGGCAGCAACCACAGCGCAGCAATTGCGCACGGATATCATAGCGCTGTCCAGTATTGATCGCACGCTTAAGATTGCAAATGATGCCTATTGGCAAATCGAACTAATCGCCCAGACCAATGATGCCGCCCTGCCATTGCTGGAAACTGCGCGTAATGACATTACCGCAATTGAGGCAAATCTTGCGTTAGTTATGGATCGGCTTGATGAAAGCCGTTTGTATTACCAACAGTTGATCGATCGCGCGATTGCTCATTTTCCTGATCGTATTGATACTTCAGTGCTGGATTCCTCAGGTCAACAAGCGGGCCTAAGCCGATTGGAACAAAGGCTGGCGCAGGATGCGGCGCTGTTCATCAGCCATATCCAGAATTCAAACGAACAAACCAAAGGGACCTATGCGTGGCTTATCGATTTTTTACCAACAAGTTAACTATTACAAGCATGGTGTTTGCACTAACCCTAAGCGCTTGTGTAACCACCAGTCAGGTATCTGCACCGGTTGATTCAAGCCTATCGGCTGCTGAACTTGATTTACGGTCCCAATCGGCAGCAATGCAAAAAACCGTATCCGAAGCGATTGTGCTTGGCGGGGTCGCAGGGTTGGCGGCAAGGTTGCTTTTGGATGGCCCCAGAGTGAGGGTAGTGAATACCGGATTTGGCGGATTCTTTACCTTTGGCGCGGGTGCGGGCGCAATTGCCGGCACTTATATTGCCCATCTACAAAATAATTTTGCATCACAAGAAGCACAGATCGCGGCTTTGCGGGCGGATGTTGCCGCCAATGCTTCTGAAACGCGGGCGACCTTGCAGGTTATGCGGATTGTTCTTGGCAATCAGATGCAAGAGCTTCGCCAAATTCAATCAGCGGTAAATGCCGGAACGGCTGATGCTGCCGCGCTGGCACGGGAAATTAGCCAAGCGCGGGCCAATCTGGCGGAAATGGATTCCGCTGCGGATGGGGCTACAGGGCGGTTTAACGAATTTACCGATGCGCGAAACGCAACCAGTGGCGGGTCTGGTTTAATTCAATCAGAGCTAAGCCAGCTTAGCCGACAAATCGAACAAATGCGAAAAATAGCAGAAGATTTAGTGGAGCAATTATGATCAATATTTTAAAATCCAGAGATCCAATAAGATATGGCATGATATGTCTTAGCCTTTCAGCTCCGTTGCTGGTTTCAGGCTGTGTTATTCCAATTGTTACCAGCACTGGCGGTGTGTCTGCGGTCGGGACATCCTCTGCTGAGGTTGAATTGCGCGAACGCTCCACTGCGATGCAAAAAACCATTGTTGAGGCCATTGCCGTTGGGGCATTGGCAGGGCTTGCGATTGGCCTGTTGGATCGGGATGCCAGCGGTAATCCGTTTGGGGGCGGCGGGGTTGGTGGCTATTTGCTTGGCGGCGCATTGGCCGGCGCAGTGGCCGGTACTTATGTTGGATTTTTGCAAAGAGACTTTGCCAATGAAGAAGAAAGACTGGAGCGTGCCCGTGCCGATATTCGGGCAAATAATGCTGAGACATTAGCGACACTGCAAGTCATGCAGTCCGTTTTGAACCGTCAGGTTTCGGAACTGAACCGCCTTCGGGCAGCAGTGGACGCGGGCACGGCTGATTCGGCACGGCTGAATACTGAAATACAAGAAGCGCGCGCGAATCTGCGCGAGATGGAGCGCGCTACAAACGGGGCCGAAAAACGCCACCGTGAATTTTCCAAAGCCCGCCGCGTGGTTGCAGTAGATAGGGGTGACAATAATATTGACGCCGAACTGGCAGAGCTCAGCACTCGGATTACCCAAATGCGTCAGGTTGCTGACGATCTTGCAGATGAACTTTAAGGGAATCTTGACATGAAAAAAACAATTTTTGTAATGGCAGCATTGACGCTCGCTGCGTGTGAAACCACAGGTGATCCAGCCGATGGCGGGTTTTTGTCTGGTGTTGCCGGCATTGCCGGCGGCAGCTATCAGGCGCGAGTCGACACCCAACAAGCCGCACTTGAACAAGATCAAACCGAGGCGGCAAACTTGCGTCAACAACAAGCAAGTTTGGCGCAACAATCTGCAAATATTGCGGCTGAAATTGAACGGTTGCGCGCCATTCATACGCAGTTACGGGTTGATATTGCCAATCAAGTTGCTTCGCTTCGCGCAGCGGGTGTGACGCTTTCCAGCGGCATTACCCAACGGGTTAATATGGTGGTCAATACGTCACCATCCGGCAGCAATGATGCGCAACGGCTGGCTTCGCTTCAAGCCGCAATTGCCGATGCACGGGCGTTGTCAAATGATTTGGCCCAACTTTCCTGACAGGGTTAATTCAACCCATCGGGGATTTGGCCAAGACGCCGCCATGTTTCGATTTTTTCACGCGATACCTGAAAGTGCATGGAATCTTCGCGGCCAAAGCTTGCGCCCCAGTACCAGCCTTCTTTTTTGAAGAAATCTGCCAATAAAATAAGGCCTAACTGGGTGCGGCCATCGCCCAGCACATCCAGTACGCCATCAATGTTCAGGTCAACCGACAACCCAAAAGCGTGGGTGGAAACCGAAGTTGTCGATCCACGGATCCAGCGCACACAAAGCGACCCTGCGCTGGAGAGGCGCGCATATAGTTCCGGCTCAAAAATCTGGACATTCCGAAAAACTTGCCGCAGCGATATTATGGCTGGCTCCAGCATTGTAACGCGAATTGGGCCGACATCGACGGTCTGCACAAGGTCTTTCAGAATTGGGTTGGTCATTGGTGCGCAATCTACAGTCATTTCGGCGCGCGGTAGCCCAAATATACCAACAAGATAGCTGGAGGAGGAATTGGTCATGCCTTCGTTCACATTGCGTCGATCCGCGATCAAAGCAACTTGTGAAAAGCTGTCCGCTAATGTGTCAATCCTTTCTTCAACCTCAACAGATGTGGAACTTTCAGTATTGACGCCACGCGATTGCAATATTTCAACCTGCTGCTGCATATTGTTAAAGTTGATGGTCAGGGCCTTGACCTGATCCTGCATCTCAACAAATTCTTCGCGACTGGCAAAATCCTGATTGGTCCAGAATAAATATTGCGCCAGATACCAGCCCGCAGGCGTGGCCAGAATTGCAAAGGCTAACAGAAAACTCGCGACTTTCATTAATTTCCCCGGTTGGTTTTCGGGCAGGCTACGCAGATTAATGATATAAGTCGATGGATAAGGCGGGCCCAACCCAAGATAACCTGATTAACCCTGAAACAGGTATTCAATAGTTAATGTGCCAGAAACAATGACAATTATTGAATTTAATCGATTGCCGGATGAGCTTTTTAAGCCTAGACTATGAAAAATATGTAACTATTGCATGCGGGACTGTTGCCGGATACCGCATTGGGGGAAGTTATGGCAATAGACGTTGATGCATTATTGGCGGAATATGACGGTGACTCTCCGTGCGGGGAGGATTTGGAATACGATCCTGATTTTATTGAACTGGAAACCATTGCCGTTGCCAAGGGCGAGCAACAAGTCGGTGATTCCGTCATTGCTGCTGAGGGGGTCGACTTTTCAAAAGTTGCCACGATGTCTTTGGATATACTCGGGCGTTCCAAAGATTTGCGCGCTGCGGTTTACCTGTGTGAAGGCGTTTTGCACTCCGACGGGTTTGTACCGTTTGAACGCGCGTTGGCTTATATTCACGGCGTATTGGATAAATACTGGGACGGAGTTTATCCGTTGCTGGATGAAGAAGACGACAATGATCCGACCATGCGGGTCAATGCTTTGCGCGGGCTTACCGCGCCTGAAACGGTATTACGGGCAGTAAAGCGGGCCCATCTGACCGATAGCCGCGCCATGGGGCGCTGGTCTCTGCGCGATATCGCTGTGGCTGAGGGGGAAACCCCGCAGCCGGCCGATATGGAAACAACCCCCGATTCGGCTGCTATTTCGGCCGCTTTTCAAGATACCGACCCTGAAACAATGACCGCTATTCGCGAGGCAGTGTCCAAGTGCCGGGTTCATGTAAAAAACATTACAACATTTCTGGATGATAAAGTCGGGTCGCTCGGACCGGATTTTAGCGATCTTGATAAATTGTTATTCAAAGCCGAGACTTCGATCAATAAAGTGATGGGCGGTGCTGAACCTGAGGGGGATGGCGGGCTAGATTCTACGGGAAGTGCGACACCCGTTACACGCGGCGGGGCCATAAGCGGCGCAATTAATTCCACCGATGATGTTACGCGGATGATTGACAAAATTTGCGAATATTATGCCCGATCAGAACCATCAAGCCCGGTGCCAATGATTTTACAGCGGGCGCGCAAACTGGTTGCAGCTGATTTTATGACCATCATGGAGGATATTGCCTCCAATGGTATGGATCAGGTCAGAACCATCAGCGGCATCCGCGAAGATGGGTATTAAGCATTGTAGATTAAGTAGATAAGTAAAAAGATTTAAGGGAAGGAATCAAAGAAAATGGCAAGTAGTCAAAAATTTATAGCCCGAAACCGCGCACCGCGGGTTCAGATTGAATATGATGTAGAGCTGTATGGCGCTGAGAAAAAGATTCAGTTGCCGTTTGTGATGGGCGTTATGTCCGATCTTTCGGGTAAATCAGAGGAGCCGTTGCCAGCGGTTGCTGACCGCAAGTTTCTTGAGATCGACATCGATAATTTTGATAGCCGTATGAAATCAATGAAGCCGCGCGCGGCGTTTTCAGTGCCAAACACCATGACGGGTGAAGGCAACATGGCGGTGGACATCACGTTTGAATCCATGGATGATTTCAGCCCGGCCGCGATAGCCCGCAATGTTGAACCGCTGCGTAAATTGCTTGAGGCGCGGACACAATTGTCAAATCTCATGACCTATATGGATGGCAAGACCGGCGCAGAAGATTTGATGGCAAAGATCACTTCTGACCCAACTTTGATGAAAGCTTTGGGCTCCACCCCCAAGGCCAAAGACGAAGGGGAGGCTGAATAATGGCTGAAGCAGAAAAACAAGCCGCAGCTGGCGCAACAGAATCTATTTTTGCAAATGATGATTTTGCAAATCTGTTGCAAAAAGAATTTAAGCCAAAATCCGATGCAGCAAAATCTGCGGTGGAAGAAGCGGTAAAAACTTTAGCACAGCAAGCGCTGGCCAACACCGATCTGATTTCAGACGACGCCCTTAAAACCATTGAAGGCATCATTGCTGAGATCGACAAAACCCTGACCGCGCAGGTCAATGAAATTATTCATAATGAAGAATACCAAAAGCTGGAAAGCGCGTGGCGCGGCCTGTCGTACTTGGTGAACAACACTGAAACCGACGAACAGCTTAAAATTCGTGTTTTGAATATTTCGAAAAAAGATCTGTCAAAAACCATGCGCAAATTCAAGGGCACGGCATGGGATCAGTCTCCGATTTTCAAAAAGTTGTATGAAGAAGAATATGGCCAGTTTGGTGGTGAGCCTTATGGCTGCATCATGGGCGATTATCATTTTGACCATTCGCCCCCCGATGTTGAATTACTGGGTGAAATGGCCAAGGTTGCGGCGGCTGCGCATGCGCCGTTCCTGACCGGTGCTGAACCATCGCTGATGCAAATGGACAGCTGGGCTGAATTGGCAAATCCACGTGACTTGACCAAAATTTTCTCAACACCAGAATATGCGGCTTGGCGTTCACTGCGCGAAAGTGCTGACAGCCAGTATCTGGCATTGGCTATGCCGCGTTTCCTTGGCCGTCATCCTTATGGGGCGAAAACCGACCCTGTGGAAGAATTCGCCTTTGAGGAAGACACAGAGGGCGCAGATAGCGGCAATTATTCATGGGTCAATGCGGCCTATGGCATGGCCACGAACATCACCCAGTCGTTTAAGCAATATGGCTGGTGTACCCGTATTCGCGGGGTTGAATCCGGTGGCGCTGTTGAGGGCCTGCCGACCCATACTTTCCCGTCGGATGACGGGGGCGTGGACATGAAATGCCCAACGGAGATTGCAATTTCTGACCGGCGCGAGGCTGAGCTGGCCAATAACGGTTTAATGCCGCTTGTGCATCGCAAGAACTCTGATCTTGCTGCATTTATTGGCGCGCAGTCGCTGCATAAACCAGCCGAATATGATGACCCTGACGCGACCGCAAATGCGAATCTCGGGGCAAGATTACCCTATTTATTTGCAACTTGCCGCTTCGCTCACTATCTGAAGTGTATCGTTCGCGATAAGCTCGGTTCATTTAAAGAGCGCGATGCGATGCAAGACTGGTTACAAACATGGATTAACAACTATGTAGACTTTAACGCTGACATTTCGTCAGAAGAGGTGAAGGCCCAAAAACCGTTGGCCGCCGCTGAGGTGGTCGTCGAAGAGGTCGAGGGCAACCCCGGTTATTACTCTTCGAAGTTTTTCCTTCGCCCGCATTATCAGCTTGAAGGGCTGTCGGTTTCTCTCCGTTTGGTGTCGAAACTGCCTTCCGAGAAGGGCTAGTAGTATAATAACGCAACGGGGGTTCGCTCCCGGGGCATGGCTCAAATAAGGGCCGCAACTTAAAAATCATTTAGGAGATGATACAATGGCAATGGACGCATTTTTATACTTCACATCTACAATCGACCAAGCGAAAGTTCCGGGCGAATCCAACGACGAATATTTCAAAGACAAAAAAGCTTTTGAACTTACTTCGTTTACAATGGGTGCTGAAAACGAAATCAAAATTGGTTCTCACAGCGGTGGCGGTGGCGGTGGCAAATCATCGTTCAAACCTTTCAGTTACACAAAACGCACATGCACAGCATCTGCGGGCCTTTTCCAGCAGCTTTGCGTTGGCCGCCATTTTGAAGAATGTGTTATTGAACTACGCCGTTCTGGCGGTGCTGGCGATAAATCCGGCGCGACTTTCATGAAGTTTTCGCTAAAGCACGTTTTGGTATCAGACATTGAATGGTCTGGTTCCGAGGATGATCTGGAAGAAAGCGTTACCATGGAATACGGTGCCATGAAGGCCGAATATATTCCACAAAAACCAGACGGCACTATGGATACTGGCAGCACCAAAATGGCTGAGTGGAGCCGGATGAAAAATAGCGCGATCTACGCGGTATAATTCGTTGGTTTGCAGCGGAATTTCTGCTGCAACTACTTTCAAAAATTACCCCGCCCGATTTTTTCGGGCGTGGTTTTTTGTAATAGGGAAGGGGTCTCATGTCTGCCGAAGAAATCATTAAAACAGGCAATCTTGCGGAAACACTGGATGCGCTGACTGCAAAAATTCGAAAAGACCCGTCTGACCCGAAACACCGGATATTTCTGTTTCAATTATTTTGCCTGCTGGGGGAATGGAAACGCGCAGTAACCCAGCTAAAGGTGATTGGAGAAATGGACCCGATCACCATGCCCATGGTGCAAAGCTATCGTGAGGCCATCATTTGCGAATTGGTGCGCGAAAAAGTATTTACCGGCGAAAAAGCTCCGATGATTTTTGGCGAACCGGAGGAATGGATTGCTGAGCTTATTCAAGCGCTTGAGCCCCTTAATCGCGGCGATATTGCCAGTGCGGCTGCATTGCGCAATGCCGCATTTGAAAAAGCGCCCGGTTCTTCCGGCACTGCAAACGGGGAAAAATTTGAATGGATTGCTGACGCTGATATGCGCCTTGGGCCGGTATTGGAACTGGTGATGAACGGCAACTATTACTGGGTGCCGTTTGCTGCCATTAAAAAATTGACCATGGAAGGCCCGGTTGATTTACGGGACAGTGTTTGGACCCCAACCCAAATTACTTGGTTGAATGGCGGTCAGGTTGTCGGGTTTATTCCAACAAGATATCCCGGTGCGCCTGCATCCGGCAATGATCAGGTTAAGCTGGCCAAAGTAACCGAATGGGATGATCTGGGCGAAGATACTTTTATTGGCAGCGGCCAACGGTTGTTTGCCACCGACGGCGGCGATCTGCCTTTGATGGATATTCGTGAAATCATCTTTGATGCCGAAATGCAAATCGACGATCCGGCACCAGAGCCCGAAGCGGAAGGCGATGATGGCTGATCCGGGTATAACGGAACGGCTTCAACCTTCGCTTTTGGATCGGTTGACGGATAACCACCCCACTGAGTTGAAAGAGGCAGCCCATGAACGCGTGATCGACATGCGCCGCCTGCGAGAGATTGTTTTGCGGGATTTGGGTTGGTTGTTAAACACCGTCAACCAGTCATTAGACATTGACCCCGACGAATTCCCTTATGCGGCCAAATCAACCCTAAATTACGGTATCGTTGATATTTCGGGTAAACGCTCAGCCGAGGCACGCCCCCATGAATTGGAGCGGATGCTGGAACGGGCGATCGAAACTTATGAGCCACGCATCGTGGCGGGCAGTCTGGCGGTGCAACTGTCCAACGCTGCCGGCGCGGGAAAATCCAAAATTGTGTTTAATATTCAAGCCGACCTTTGGGCGCAGCCTGTGCCTCTGGAGATCTACATGCGGACCGAGCTGAGCGTGGCGTCAGGCGAAATGACGGTGGCTAAGGCATAAAATGGACACACGGCTTCTTAAAAAATATGAGGAAGAACTGGCCTTTATGCGCGAGATGGGCGAGGAATTTTCCGAAGCCTATCCCAAAATTGCCTCTAGGCTGGGTATGGACGGGGTGGAGATCAAAGACCCTTATGTCGAACGCATGATGGAGGGCTTTGCCTTTTTGGCAGCACGGGTGCAGCTTGAACTTGATCTGCAATATCCGGTCTTGACCCAACATTTGCTGGAAATTGTCTATCCGCATTATTTGGCACCAACCCCAAGCATGTTTATTTCGCAATTCAAACCTGATCCGACCCAAGGCAGCCTAGATGACGGGTTTTTGCTGAAACGCGGCACCCAATTGCGCAGTCCGCTTCGCGATGGGGATAATACCGCGTGCCAGTTTCGCACTGCCCATGATGTAACCCTGTGGCCTATCGAGATTTCTGAGGCCGAATATCTGGATGGACGTGGCGAAGTGGTCGCGGCGGGGGTCGGCGAAAACCGCAAAGTTCGCGCTGCTATTCGGCTCCGCCTAAAAGCCGTTGGCGAGGCAGAGTTAAGCAAACTGCCAATTGAGGACCTGACCCTTTATATGACCGGTGTTGGCTGGGAACCGTGGCGGCTTTATGAACATATCATCAATGATGGCATGTCGGTTTCGGGGCGCTCCACCAATCGTCGGGCTGAATGGGTATATGAAAACCGCTTTAACACCATTGAGGCGGTGGGCTATGACCCTGATCAGGCAATGCTTCCTTTTCCCGGGCAAAGCTTTGACGGGTATCGATTGTTACAGGAATATTATGCACTGCCAAACCGCTTTTTCTTTAGCAAAATTGGCGGATTGAAACCCATTATTTCCAAAGCGGCAGATGAAAAAACCGTTGATGTTTTCATTTTGTTATCGCAATCGGTGCCTGAGCTAAAACCGGTGATCAACCCCGAAGCGTTTGAGCTGTTTGCCTCGCCAGCCATAAATCTGTTTGAAAAACGTTGTGACCGGGTGCATGTTTCGGGCCGCGATGTGGATTACCATATCGTGCCCGACCGCACCGCGCCAATGGACTTTGAGATTTACGAGATCAAAAAAGTCAAAGGCATCAGCGGTGAAGGCCAAGACGATGTTGATTTTGAAGCGTTTTATTCTTCCGATGATTATACCGCCGCTGGCGAAGCCTATACAGCCTATTATTCTTTGCGCCGTCGAATGCACCAACGTTCGGAACGCCAACGGCTGAAAGGCACGCGCACCTCTTATTTGGGCGCGGATATTTTTGTAAATCTTGTTGATCAGTCACAAGCTCCGTATGGCGGTGACGTTGAACAGCTTTCGATTCAGGCAATTTGCACCAATCGCGACTTGCCGATGTTATTGCCTATTGGCACGGGCAAAACCGATTTTGACCTGCTTGATGGCGGTCCGGTTAGTGCGGTCAATGCGCTGACCCCGATCACACGGCCCCGCGCCAGTCTGGCAATTGAGGGCGACAGCGCTTGGCGTCTTATTTCGCATCTTTCCCTGAATTACCTGTCGATTTCCGAAACCGATCGTGGTGATCCGGCGGCAGCTTTGCGGGAATTACTGGGAATTTATGGGCCTCTGGGGGACAAAACCCTTGCCAAACAGCTTGAAGGCATTGTGAAGGTCTGGACCAAACCGATTGTGCGGCGCATGGCCGACGAGTTGTTATCAACCGCAGTGCGCGGGCTTGAGGTTAATATCGAATTTGACGAAAGCTTTTACGAGGGCACGGGCGTTTATGTTCTGGGCGCGGTGTTGCAGAGGTTTTTTGCAAAATATGTGTCGGTAAACAGTTTTACGGAGACTGTAATTCACAGTCCTGACAGAGGGGAGATCGCGCGGTGGCCAGCAACAAGCGGAAAAAGGCGGGTAATTTAAGCCGTTTTGACGCGCTTAAGGAAACCCCCGAAAAATTCCATATCTTTCAGGCTTTGCGGCTGATTGAAACTGCTTATCCTGACAATCCGCGTTTGGGAAAATCCCGGCGGCCATCGCAAGATGCAGTGCGCTTAAAGCAACGCATCGATATGGCATTTGCCTCCTCTACTGTGGCCAAGTTCACGGCAAAAGATGAAAAAACAGGTGATCCGGGGGAGTTCACGCAATTTATGTTCGGGTTATTTGGCCCCAATGGACCATTGCCGCTGCATATCACCGAATATGCTTTTAATCGCCTGAAATCCCATCGCGACACCACCTATGCTGCTTTTGCAGATATGTTCCATCATCGAATGTTAAGCCTATTTTACAGGGCATATGCATCGGGCGAACCCACGTCATCTTTTGATCGCAAAGGCGAGGTTGATTTGTTTGGTCAAAAGGTGGGAGCGCTAGCTGGTTTGCGTGGTGCCGGAATGGCTGATCGTGATGAAATGCCCGATTTGGCAAAATTGCGATATGCTGGCCGATTGGCTCATGGCACGCGTAATGAAGAAGGATTACTGGCGCTGATTTCCGGGTTTTTTGGCGCTCCGGTCACGTTGGAGACCTTTGTTGGCACATGGTTGGCGCTTGATTCCAAAGACTTGTGGGAATTGGGTGACCCGAACCGGCCTGCAAAGCTGGGGCGATCCTGCTCAATCGGGTCCAAGGTCTGGTCGCGGCAGGCGAAATATCGGTTTCGGGTTGGGCCGGTTTCTTTGAGTGAATACAAGCGCTTGCTGCCCGGAGGCCAAAGCCTTGGACGGTTGCGGGCATTGGTGCGTAATTATATGGGCGACGTGCTGGAATGGGATGTAAACCTTGTGCTGAAGGCTGGAGAGGCCGAAAAAACCACAATTGACGGCAAGCAGGGCCTAGGCTGGACAACATGGCTGGGCGACCCGCCAAAAGAAAAAGATTTGGACGACCTGTATATTTATGTTTGAATAAGCAAAAGTTTTTTGGAAGGAATGAGAAATGAGTGAGATCAGTCGCGTAGCGCTTTTTGGGAAGCTGAATAAACTTGGATATAAAGGCATTGAGGGCGCTACGGTATTTTGCAAAATGCGCGGCAACCCTTATGTGGAAATCGTGCATTGGCTGCACCAGATTTTGCAGGGCCAAGACAGCGACATTCACCGGATCATTCAACATTTTGAACTGGATGCAGGCCGCGTTGCCAAAGATTTCACCGATGCGCTGGACGCATTGCCGCGTGGGGCCAGCAGCATTTCAGACCTGTCGCAACATCTTGAGGATTCAGTAGAACGGGCATGGGTTTATGCCAGCCTGATGCACAAATCCCCGCAAATTCGCACCGGACATCTAATATTGGGCATGGTTAAAACCAAAACCTTGATCCATGTGTTGACCGGTATTTCCAAAGAATTCCGCAATGTCAAAGCCGACGAACTGGCCGATGACTTTTACGATATTTGCAGCGGTTCCCCCGAAGACGGCCTTGCCCCGCAAGACGGCATGGTTGGCGGCGGCGCGGTTCCCGGCGAAGCATCAGACGCAATGGCCCCCGCGCAAATGGGCGCGGGTGAGGCGCTTGAGGCCTATTGCACCGACTTGACCGAAAAAGCCCGCAATGGCGAGATTGACGCGATTGTTGGCCGTGATGAGGAAATCCGCCAGATCGTTGATGTGCTGATGCGGCGGCGGCAAAACAACCCGATTTTAACCGGCGAAGCGGGGGTTGGCAAAACCGCCGTGGTTGAGGGTTTTGCGCTGCGCATTGCGCGCGGTGATGTGCCGCCTGCTTTGCAAGGGGCTAAGTTGCTGGAACTTGATGTGGGATTGCTGCAAGCGGGCGCATCCATGAAAGGCGAATTTGAGAACCGTTTGAAACAGGTGATTGAGGAAGTCCAATCCTCGGAAGTGCCGATCATTATGTTCATTGATGAAACCCACACATTGGTGGGCGCAGGCGGTGCTGCGGGCACTGGCGATGCGGCCAACCTGTTAAAACCGGCGCTTGCGCGCGGAACGCTGCGCACCATTGGCGCGACCACTTGGGCGGAATACAAAAAGCATATCGAAAAAGACCCGGCCCTGACGCGGCGTTTCCAGACCGTGGTGGTGGATGAACCCGACGAGAAAAAAGCCATTCTAATGATGCGCGGCATTACTGGCATGTTGGAACAACATCACAAAGTGCAGGTGCTGGACGAAGGTATCGAGGCCGCCGTGCGCCTGTCCGCCCGCTATATTCCGGCACGGCAATTGCCGGATAAATCGGTTAGTTTGATTGATACGGCATGTGCGCGGGTGGCGATTTCGCAGCACGCGGTTCCTGCCGAAGTTGACGATTGCCAGCGCCGCATTGCTGCGCTTGAAACAGAGTTGGGCATTATCGGGCGCGATGAAACCGCAGGGTATGACGGCGAAAAACGCCGCGAACGGGTCTCGGGCGAAATGGCTGAGGCCAAGACCGCATTGGAAGGCCTGACCGCGCGTTGGAAAGCCGAAAAAACCGTGGTTGATGAAATTCTTGAACTGCGCGCCAAACTGCGCAATGAGGGCGGCGAGGTTGATACGGACAATGCTGAAGAAGCACCAGAAGGCGCAGTACTAAGCGATAAAGATCGCGCCGCATTGCTGAAAACCCTAAAGGCCAAGCAGGCGGAACTGGAAGAACTGCAAGGCGAATCCGCCCTTATTCTGCCGATTGTTGACGAACAGGCGATTGCCAGCGTTGTTGGCGACTGGACCGGCATTCCGGTTGGTAAAATGATGAAAGATGAAATTTCAACCGTATTGAACTTGGCTGAGGCACTAAGCCAGCGCGTTATTGGTCAAGATCACGCCATGGAGATGATCGCAAAAAGGGTCCAAACCGCTCGGGCTGGTTTGGATAATCCCCAAAAACCCATCGGTGTATTTATGCTGGCGGGGCCATCGGGGGTTGGTAAAACCGAAACCGCGCTGGCGCTGGCTGAGGCGCTTTATGGCGGTGAGCAAAATATTATCACCATCAACATGTCTGAATATCAAGAGGCCCATACGGTCAGCAGCCTGAAAGGCGCGCCTCCGGGCTATATCGGTTATGGCGAGGGCGGTGTGTTGACCGAAGCCGTTCGGCGCAAACCCTATTCGGTGGTGCTGCTGGATGAGGTTGAAAAGGCCCACCCAGACGTGCATGAAATATTCTTTCAGGTGTTTGACAAAGGCATCATGGAGGATGGCGAAGGTCGCTCGATCGATTTTAAGAACACGCTGATTCTGCTGACCTCCAATGTTGGGTCGGAATTGATCATGGATATGTGTGCTGATCCTGATCTGATGCCCGAACCCGATGGCATTGCCAAAGCCATGCGAGACCCGTTGCTAAAGGTGTTTCCAGCGGCATTGCTGGGGCGGATTGTGACGATCCCGTATTATCCGCTTAGCCCTGATATGATTGGCCAGATCACCAAGTTGCAACTAAACCGGATTGTGAAACGCATTCAGGAAACCCACGGCGTGCCCTTCAAATATGACGATGCAGTTGTCGATACGATTGTGGATCGTTGTCAGGAGCTGGAAAGCGGCGGGCGTATGATTGATGCGATCCTGACCAATTCGATGCTGCCCGAAGTTTCCGGTGAGTTTCTGCGTCGCATGATGGAAGGCAAAGAAGTAAACGGGGTGAATGTTTCCGTCAAAGACGGTGAATTTACCTATAGTTTTGATTAGGAGAGAAAAAATGGGCGTTCCAAATTTAAGTGCTCGGTGGAAAAAAGCTAAAGCTGATTTTCAAAAAATAACCGGCGAGAAAAAGCCAAAAGCCAAAGGTTTTGTTTCCAGTATGCTGGGGCATTCTGGCATGGATGGTGCCTTCAAGGATGCTGACAAAATCTCTACTGCGGTTGAGATGGAGCAAAATCAGGCGAAAAAACTGAAATATGCCCAAAGGGGCCTGAAACACGCGGCCAAGCTCGATTCAATTGTCAAAGACTATATCAAGTTTGCCAAAAGCAAAATCAAAGACGAAGAGGCTGATAAAAACCAGCGCACGACCTATACGAAAGCGCTCGATTTTTTGACGGATCGACTTGATCATCTTGACAAGCTGTATGACACTTTTCTTGATAACCACATCATTGCGATGAATAAGACCCTGTCGGGCATGCAGAAATTTACCAAAATGATGTATAAGTCGCTGGCAACAACGCTCGCGAATGCATCAGCCGGTATCAAAAAAATCAAAGCCAACCCTACACCCGAACAATTCAAGGAGATTTATGGCGGATCCGATAATATCGCTCGTAAAGTTCAGGTGCAGATGGTTCAGGCTGCAACGGCCCAGAAAAAAGGGCTGCTACCTGACTTGATGATCGACCCGAGATTTGTGGCTGACAAGATGACGCCTTGGCAAGCGGGTGGTAAAGGGCTGGCGGTTTGTAATGACGACGACGATGCCAGCACAATTTTGGCAAAAAATGCAGAATTTGAAAAACTGCTGAAACTTTGCGCCCGTTTTCTGGTGGATCTTAACGAAAAAGCGCCGAGATAAAATTACCCCGGCACCCTAGGTGGTGCCGGTTGATTTGGGGAAATAATTGCAGCAAAGCTTTGCCTGAGCCACGATGCCTATGCTAACCGCTACAAAACCCTAGGGGGAAGAGATGCCAGAAAACACCGATGCTGCAATAGGATCATTCCGTTGGAAGCTTGCACAACTTATTGACAGCCCACGGGTTAGATATTCGATTCTTGGATTGATCGTATTTAATGCAATGACGCTCGGTCTTAGCACATCGGAAGTTATCAGCAGCAAAATCGGTCCGTTTTTGAATGGGTTTGACAGCGTTGTGTTATGGGTTTTTGTGGCGGAAATGGTGATAAAAATTTACGCTTACGGGCCGCGGTTTTTTAAATCGGCGTGGAACTTGTTTGACTTGACGATTGTTTCTGTTGGCTTATTTCCAACCGATGCTAACCTCTCGCCTTTGCGGGCATTGCGGGTTATTCGGGCGATGCGAATATTGTCGGTTGTGCCGCAGCTACGCTCGGTCATTCGGGCACTGCTAGAAGCACTGCCGGGCATGGGTGCGGTCATAATCCTGTTGGGAATTGTCTATTATATTTTCGCAGTGATGGCGACAACTCTATACAGCGAAGACTTTCCTCAATGGTTTGGCACCATTGGCGAAAGCTTCTATTCGTTGTTCCAGATCATGACATTGGAAAGCTGGTCAATGGGTATTGTTCGCCCGGTGATGGAAGTTCATCCCTTGGCGTGGTTGTTATTTGTGCCATTTATTATTGCAACATCTTTTGCGGTGCTTAACCTGTTTATCGGTATTTTGGTTAACACCATGCAAGCCGCTGTGGAGGAGGAGCAAGAAGCCGAAATGGAACGTATTTTAGGCATCGTTGTGGCTGGTCATAAAGAGACCAAAGCTGAGCTGGCCGAATTACGTGCTTTGCTTGAGAAAATCGGGGAAAAATAGGTGGCCAGCAGTCAGAAATTCATTGCGCGAAACCGTGCGCCGCGGGTTCAGATTGAATATGATGTAGAGCTGTATGGCGCTGAGAAAAAGATTCAGCTGCCGTTTGTGATGGGCGTTATGTCTGACCTTTCGGGTAAATCCGAGGTTAAACAGCCTTCGGTCAAGGATCGTAAATTCCTTGAAATTGACATTGATAATTTTGACAGCCGTATGAAATCCATGAAACCACGTGCGGCGTTTTCGGTGGCCAATACCCTGACCGGCGAAGGAAACCTGTCGGTTGATCTGACCTTTGAAAAAATGTCTGATTTCAGCCCGGCAGCGATTGCCAGCAAGATAGAACCGTTGCGAAAATTGCTAGAAGCGCGGACTCAGCTTTCTAATTTGTTGACCTATATGGACGGCAAAGCCGGCGCTGAGGAATTAATCGAGCAGTTGATGGAAGACCCTGAAAAATTCAAATCGATGGCTTTGGCAGGGGCGGCTGAAGCAATAGATACCGACGCTGCATTTGACGCAATTAAAGCTGCGACACCAGAGGTTGACGAAATTGTTGGGGATAATTCAGGTATACTGGATGCCCTAAAAGCCGACGCACCGGATGAGGGTATTAAGGCTGATGATACGGGCGATATTTTGGCGGGCATGGCTGAAAACCAACCCGAAGAAGAAGCCAAGGACAAGAGCGGCGATATTCTTGCAGGCATGGCAGCCGATGCGCCCGAGGATACCGTCGAAGACGATGGCAGCGATGCAGCCCTAAGCGCGATGCGTGACGTTGAGGTTGATGAAGAACCGGAAGAAGACAGTTCGGATTTGCCGGCGGAAATGGCTGCTGATGCCCCTGATGAACCAGATGAAACCGACGATAGCAAAGACATTCTTGCAGGTATGGCAGCTGATGCGCCAGAGCAGTCCGAAGAGGTTGATCAAAGCGCGGATATTCTAGCGGATATGTCGGTTGAGATAGATGAAGAACCAGAGGAAGACAATTCAGGCGCGGCATTGGATGCAATGCGGGCTATTGAGGTTGAGGAAAAACCCGTTGAGAACAACGATGACTTGCTGGCGGATATGGCCGCCAATGCGCCAGAAGAGGAACCGGAAGGTGATGACAGCGGCGACATTCTGGCTGCAATAGCTGATGATCAACAGGCTGATATTCCTCAGGACAATACCATAGATACGGCGCTGGATGCGATGCGCGAGGTGGAGATAGACGAAGAAGTTGAGAATAATAACGACGATCTATTGGCTGATTTGGCAGCAGGCGCACCAGACGATGAACCCAAAGACGATGGCAGCGATATTTTGGCTGACTTGGCCAGTGATCTGTCCGAAGATGAACCCGAGGAGGACCAATCAGGTGCTGCACTAGATGCCATGCGTGCAACTGAAATTGAAGATGTCGCTGAGGAAAGCAATGACGATTTGTTGGCGGAAATGGCTGCGGATGCCCCGGAAGAGGAAGTCGAGCAAGACGCGCTGGCCGACATAGAATTTGATGTGCCGGATGAAATAAAAGAAGATGCCGGGACGGATATTCTGGCTGAATTGGCTGAGGCTGCGCCACAAGAAGAACCAGAAGACCAAAGCGAAGATATACTGGCTGACCTGACTTTTGAGGCTGTGGAAGAAGAACCGGAAGAAAATAGTGACGATATTCTTGCTGGTTTGGAATTGGAAGAAGAACCGACAGACGTTGACAAAAGCGATGATATTTTGGCTGATCTGGCAGAGGCTGCGCCGGAGAATGTCGAGGATGACAGCAATGATATTCTTGCGGATTTGGCGCTGGATATTGATGGTGATGAAGAAGTTGACAGCAGTGACGATATCCTAGCTGATCTGGCTGAGGAAACGTCTGATGAAGATGATCTTGATGCCCTGCTTGCATCAGTTCTCGATGATGCTGCGCCCGCAGCTGAAACAGACACAATCGATGATCTTCTTGGTGATCTTGGCCTTGATCTGGAAGAAGCAGAAAACGCCGGTGATGCTGATCCAGACGATGATCTTGCAGCTTTGCTGGCCGAGCCAACCGCTGACCAGCCAGAGGGCGTAACGGATGATCTGTCTGATGACGATGATCTGGATGCATTGCTAGCAGAAAATACCGATACCGATGATGTCGACGATCTTGATCTGGATGACTTGTTATCCGAAAGCGATGATGATCTTGACGCGCTTTTGGCGGATGATCTCGATGATGATTTGACAGATCTTTTGGGCGGCGAAGATGATGATGATCTGGCTGGATTGTTAGATGACGAAGTTGACGTTGACGACATCGACGCATTGCTTAGCGAAGATGGTGATGACGATCTGGATGATTTGCTTGGTGATCTTGGTGATGAACCCAGCGAAACGGAGGAAGCCCCTGTGACAAAACCAAAAAAACCGGCGTTCCAGCCAAATTTTGGCAGCATGACCGCTGCCAAAGTGCAGGACGAGGCCGGTTCTCGGCGCAAATTTTGCATTGCAGTGCTGGGCGATTTTTCAGGGCGCGGCAATCGCGGTGATCTGGAAACTGGCGCTGATCTGGCAAAACGCAAAGGGTTCAAGCTCGATTTCGACACGATGGAAGATGTCATCACGCGGTTTCGCACCACGTTGACATTGCCGCTGGGCAATGATGGCACGGCGGTAGAGGTGGAGCTGAACGAGCTGGACGATCTGCACCCCGATGAGCTGTTTGAAAAAGTTGAAATGTTCAATGAGCTGTCGATGCTGCGCCGTGATCTGGTATCGGGGCGCAATCTGGATGCGGCCATTGTAAAAATGCAGGGCTGGGGCGATGAATTTGGCGATTTTCGTGCCAAAAGCAACAAGCGCGCCAAAGGCAGCGCTGCGCCCGCTGACCTGCGCCTGACTGATTTTCAAAACCTGATTGGTGATAGCACGCCAACGCTGGAGGCCAGCGAAGCCAGTGATTTAATCAGCCGCATTGTCGGCCCGCATATTGTTGCGGCCAAAGACAAAGGCTCCGAAGAAATGATTGCCGCTGTTGATGCGGCGCTTTCCACAGCCATGAGCAGTGTTTTGCATCACCCGGATTTCCAAACGGTTGAGGCTGGCTGGCGGGCAATTGAATTGCTGGGGCGGCGCATTGAGGCCAGTGCCAGCCTTGAGGTTGTGGTTTACGACATGTCGGTCGAAGAATTCGCTGCTGATCTGGCAGGCGTTGAAGACATGGCCGAAACCGGTCTTTATGACATGTTGGTCGAAAAACCGCGCATGGATGAAAGCGGTGGCCCGTTTGCAGCGGTGTTTGGCCTGTATACATGGGAAGAAACGCCGCCTCACGCCGAAATTCTGGCTCGCATGGCGCGGATTTGCGCCAATATGGATGCGCCTTTTGTGTCGGCCATGTCGACCGCATTTATGGGTGTAAAACCCGAGGATCGTCATAAACTGGTGCAGGATACTTGGGGCGCATTACGCGAAATGCCCGAAGCCAAATATCTGGGGCTGGCCACGCCGCGCTTTTTATTACGCATGCCATATGGCAAGAAAACCGAGCCGGTGGATCGGTTCGATTATGAGGAATTCAACCTCAAAGACGGTATGAGGTCGATGCTATTTGCCAATCCGGCAACACTGGTTGCGGTTTTATTGGGGGAAACTTTGGCGCGCCAAGGCAAGGATATGAGCCTTGGCAGCATCTTGTCGCTGGATGATATGCCGTTCCATTATATGACCGATCAATACGGTGATCAGGTAGCCTTGCCTTGCACCGAACGCTTGTTGAATGTGCGCTCCAGCGCTGATGTGATCGCGCGGGGCTATATGCCTGTGATTTCGGTTCAGGGGCAAAATATGGTTAAGCTTGGCTCATTTCAGGCTGTTGGTGGCGGTGAATTGCTTGGTATTTGGTCCGGCGACGGGGCTAAACAATTGTCTAGCGGCTCTGTGCGGATGAAAACTTCGGTTGGATTTGCGGCCGGGGCTGAGAAACCAGCGCCAGCAGCAGTGGCCCCTGCGGCTGGTGGTGATCTTGACCTTGGTGATGACGATGATTTTGATCTGGGGGGTGATGATGATTTAGACCTAGATATCGGGGGTGATGACGATCTTGATCTTGGCGGCGATGATGATCTGGATGATTTGTTATCCGGTTTTGGAGATGACGATGATTTGGGCCTTGATGACGACGATGATATGGACGATGACTTGGCCGCTTTGTTAGGGGATCTGTGATGACTGACGACAAAAAATCTGGTATAGTGCTAATTGCAACTGGCGAAGCCTATTGGCTTTTGGAAGGGGAGGACTATCTTAATGCTATGCTATCGGATGAGGAATATTATCCAAAACCGGTGAAGATGATTAATTATCAATCATCTTTCGATCTAAACATGGACCTGCCGGAAGGTATTTCAACCGGAAGTCTATGGGGTGTTCACCCACAAATTATTGAACGCCTTCGCAGGCTAAAAGACATTATTGAAGTAGAAAAGTGATTTTAAAAATTCAACATTTTAGGAAAGGAGGTTATTATGGCTGACGTTGTCCAAGAAAACAGGAAACTTAAGTTAAAAGGCCCGCTCGACCCCAAAAAAATGATACTTGTTCGGGCGGATATTTCCGAAGGCCTGTCAAAATTGACCGAAACCGATATTCAATTTGTTTCCCCTGACCATGATCTTAAGCTGAAAGAAATTGTTGGTCAGAAAATGTCTCTGGAAATTGAGGATGAAGCAGAAAGCATCCGCTATTGGCATGGTCATTGCGTTTCATGTGCCTATGAAGGCAAATTAGGGTCGCAAGCGCTGTTTCGTGCCGAAGTGCGGCCATGGTTTTGGTTTTTGACCCTTCATGCCGATTGTCGGATTTTTCAGGAACAATCGGCATTGGATGTTATCAAGCTAATCTTCGGCGACCGTGGGTTTTCAGATTTTCAGGATAAAACCTCGTCCAACTTTCTCGCGCGCGAATTTCTTGTTCAGTATCGCGAAACCGATTATGAATTTATCTGCCGCCTTATGGAAGAGGAGGGCATGTATTTTTACTTTACCCATGACAATTCCAAAGAAACGCTGGTGATCGCGGATGGGGCAGGGTCGCATTCCGCATTAACAAGTGCTGCAAATATTGAATTCCATTTCCGCGAGAAAGAATACAAACGCGAGATGGACCATATCTATGAATGGAAATCCAGTGAGCGGGTGAATACTGGCAAGGTATCCCTGACCGATTATGATTTCACCAAACCGACCACCAGTCTTAATACCAATACAACCATTGCCAAGGGCCAGCATAACCATAAAGATATTGAGGTTTATGACTATCCTGGCATTCATGTCACGGCGGATGATGGCAAAACCCGAACCCGCATTCGTGCCGAAGCCTATGCGGCTGAATACAAGCGCACTTGGGGCAAATGTAATGTGCGCAGAATGGCGGCGGGCGGCACGTTCAGGTTAAAAGAACACCCGCGTTCGGACCTCAACAAAGAATATCTGGTGTTGTCAGCCAATCATAAATTGCAAATCGAGACCGACCAAGACAAAGAAGGTGCGACCAGCAACCGTGATGGCGTAAACGACAACCTGAACAATAAAGACAGCAATAAAAAAGAAAGCTACGAATCCGAATTTTCGGTTCAATTGAAAAATGAGCCGTTTCGCGCACCGCTCAAGACCTCTAAGCCAATTATTGCTGGGCTTCAGACCGCCATGGTAACCGGCCCTAGCGGCGAAGAGATTTATACCGATAAATATGGCCGCATCAAAGTGCAGTTTCACTGGGATCGTGTCGGGCAAAAAGACGAAAACACCACCTGTTTTATCCGTGTCAGCCAGAGCTTGTCAGGGCAGGGCTGGGGGGCTTTTCATATTCCTCGTATCGGTCAGGAGGTTGTCGTTCAGTTTGAGGAAGGCAATCCAGACCGGCCCATTGTGACGGGTATGTTATTTCACGAAACCAAAAAACACCCGTTTGAATTTCCGGCCAACAAAACCCAGCACGGCATGAAAACCAATTCCACCAAGGGTGGCGGCGGCTTTCACGAGCTGGTTTTTGAAGATAAAAAAGACGAGGAATTTGTGCGGTTTCAGTCTGAAAAAGACTATATGGCGATCATTAAAAACAACGCTGAGATTTCCATCGGGTTTGAAAAAACCGATCCCGGGAACTTTACCCAAAAGATTTACGCCAACAAAGTTGAAGAAATCGAAACCGGCGATCATACATTCACGATCAAAGCCGGCAGCGAGATAAACACCATTGAAACGGATCGGACTTCAACGATTAACAATGATGAAAATGTCACCATTGCCAATAACAAAACCGATGGTATTGGCGCGGATTACAAGATCAACGTTGGCGCCAATCTGGAAATCGAAGCCGGAACCAGCATTAAATTGACGGTTGGCAGCACAGTGTTTGAATTGACGTCAAGCGGCGCGACGCTGACGTCATCTGCTGTGGAAATAACTGCTTCTGGCACGGTGGATGTCACGGCGGGCGGCGCGTTGGATGTCGCGGCAGGTGGTGCAGCAACAATTGAATCCAGTGGAGCCATGACCGTAAAAAGTTCCGGCATTGCAACCTTTGAAGCGGGCGGAATGGCCACTGTAAAATCCGGCGGCATATTGACCGTGCAGGGTTCCGTCGTGAAAATTAACTAGGGGAGGATGATATGAACAATAAATCAGCCTTCACTGGCTTAACAAAACTTGAAAAACGTAGCGCGGGTGAAGTTGTCCGATTGGGTAAGGTAAAATTTCCGTTTCGGCCGGAAACCGGGCCAAATGACCCTGTCGAAAAACTGATCGAAGAATTGGTGGCACAAAACCTGCTGATGGATGCTTTGAAAATTCTGGCGCTTGCCTTGCCACCACGCGAAGGTGTGTGGTGGGGCTGTTTGGCCGCGCGCGATACAACCTTGGTTGACGGTGAAAAAACAAAAGCACTGGAAGCTGCGGAAGCTTGGGTATTCAAGCCTTGTCAGGAAACCAAAAAAGCGTCAGAAAAATATGCGTTGGAACCAGGTGAAGCCGATGCGATGATGGCAGAAGCGGTCTTTAATGTGCCCCTTCCTGATGATGAAGAACCCCCAGTTGCACCGCCGCAACTTGTCGGTTTGCTTATTTTCTCGGCTCAGCTTAAGTCATTTTTTGCCCATAAATTGCCCGAAGAAATCAATCGTCAGGGCCAATTATTGTTGGCGCGTGGTCTGGATGTTGCTAAAGGCGGCAATGGCCAGATAGATGAAAATGCCGCAAGCAAAGAGGATGTTCCCATTGGATAATCGTCAAATTCGGCTTAATATAGCTAAGCCATTGATTCTTTGGCATTTGGATTGGAATTGATATGCCCCCAGCAGCCCGCATAGGAGACATGCATCTTTGCCCGATGGTAACCCCAGCGGTGCCACCCGTGCCCCATGTTGGTGGGCCATTATTGCCGCCGGGAAAACCAACGGTTCTAATCGGTAGCGTGCCCGCCGCGACTTCTGGTAATATGGCAACCTGTGTTGGCCCTCCGGATACTGTGACTAAAGGTTCCGGCACGGTGATGATTTGCAGTATGCCTGCGGCCCGTTTGGGTGACATGTGCGCGCATGGTGGCGCGATTACAGTAGGATTCCCGCAAGTTATGATTGGGGGGTAACGACGTTTTATGGGTTTGACGTTACATATGCAGGGCACCGGTGCGATGCCCAGTGGCGCAAGCAGCACTGTGCTGGGTAATGGCGCATTAACGATTGGCCGTGCCGATGGCAATGATATGATCTTGCCTGATCCGGATCGGGCAATTTCTTCGCGCCATTGCGTGATCGAGGAACGTGGAAGCGAATATGTTTTGTTGGATATTTCCACCAATGGCACCTTTCTGAATTACACCCAACAACCGCTTGGCCCAACCCCGACACCGCTTAACCACGGTGACACAATTTTGGTGGGGGGGTTTGAATTCAGGGTGGAAATCACCGCTGGCATGGGCGCGCCGCCAGTTGACCCTTATGCAAATATTGCCGCACCCATGGCCAATGACCCGCTGATGCCGATGGCACCGGCCCCTGCGGACGGGTTTGTGGGTGGTTTGAATGACCCGGGCATGGCGCAAGGTGGCGGCGATTATTTGAATGACCTGCTGGGTTCTGGTCCGGCGCAAGGCCCAGATGCCAGCGGGTTATCCGCACCTGCGCCGGACCCCGCGCCCTTGATACCAGACGACGAAGACATGTTTGGTGGCCCTGCAGCAGATGTATTTGACGGTGAGCCTGTTAGCGCTCAAAGCCATTCTTCCTCAGCAAATGATTTTTTCGCAGCGCCGGATTTGGCTCCGTCGGAACCTACTTTTTCGTCGGGTGGCGGTGATATTGGCGGCGGTGGCGGTAATGTCATCCCTGATGATTGGGATTTATCCGAAGATCTGCCAGCGCCGATTGAACCCACCGCGCCAGAAGCTGTGTCGCCCCAAAAGCTTCAGGCACCATCCGTACCAATGCCTTCGGCACCGGCATCGGATCAAGTGGCGTTGGATGTGCAGACACCCACGCCACCTGCGGCAGCTTTGCCGATTGAACCGGTGGCAACAATGCCGGTTTCGGGGGATGCCGCGCGGGTATTTTTTGCTGCCGCAGATGCGGCTGAACTCGACATTCCTGACGAAGACCTGATTGCTGCCATGCAGCGCAGCGGTGCCGCTTATCGAATTATGGTTGAGGGTTTGCGCGATGTTTTAATGACCCGTGCTTCCATCAAATCAGAATTCCGGCTTGGCCAAACCATGATTTCGCCTGACGGCAATAACCCGATTAAATTTTCCATCAGCGGCGATCAGGCGGTTGAGGCGATGCTAAAGCCCAATATGCCGGGTTATCTGGATGCGGAAAAAGCCGCCAAAGAAGCCATGGATGACATCAAGGCCCACGAGGTTGCGATGATGACCGGCATGCAGGCTGCGATCAAAAACCTGTTGGCAAAATTTGATCCGGCCACCCTGTCAGAACGCATAGAATCAAAAAAGAGCCTGTTTGGCGGCAAAAAAGCCAAAAAATGGGATATATTTGAAAAAATGTATGGCGAAATCGCCGCAGAAGCTGAAGATGATTTCCAAGCGTTGTTTGGAAAGGCTTTTGCAAAAGCATATGAAGACCAATTGAAAAAAATACGATAGAGTGACGGGGCGGACAACGCCCCGTGCTATGGGAGAAGTAAAACGTGTCTTGGGATAATAAAGTTGTATGGAGTGAAGGGCTTTTCCTTCAGCCACAACATTTTCAGCAAAACGACCGCTATGTTGAATCGCTGGTCGGGGGTGTTGCCGGTAATCTTGCGCCTCATGCTTGGGGCGTTAGCGCGCTGGAGATTGATAATGAATTGCTTCGGCTGGGCAAGTTTGCGATAAAAACTGCCGCCGGCCTAACGTCGGATGGGGCGCTGTTTCGGGTTCCCCATACGGAAAACCATCCGCCTGCGCTGGATGTGCCGGACACTATAAAAAACACCGTGGTTTATCTGACTGTTCCAACCCGTCGTCATGGCGCAACAGAAGTTGACCTTTCAGGGGCGGAGCGTTCAGCAGCGCGATTTGCGCCAGCTGAAATCGAAATCACTAATGCTGTGGGCAATGAAAAATCCCCGACTACTTTGGCGGTCGGAAAATTGCGACTGGAATTTGCGCTGGATGTTGATGATCTTTCAGACAAATTGACCATCCCGATTGCCAAAATTATCGAAGTAAAATCTGACAAAGAAGTGGTGCTTGATCGCAGTTTTGTGCCAAGCTGTCTTGATATTCGCGCCTCGCTGACATTGTCGGATTTTGTGCGCGAAATAGAAGGGTTGCTTGGCCATCGCTCTGAGGCGCTTTCGGGCCGTTTGGTTGAATCCGGTCCGGCAAAAGCTGTGGCTGAAATTTCTGATTTTCTGTTATTGATCTGCGTGAACCGGTATTTGCCGATGGTGCGCCATGTTTCTGCTTTGCAAAACGCGCATCCGGCCATGGTTTACCAAATGCTGATTGGCTTGGCCGGAGAATTGTCTACGTTTATGGACGCCACCAAAAAGCCGCCGCAATTTTCGCTTTATCAACATGATGACCTAACCGCGACCTATCGCGAAGTTATGCGGTCTTTGCGGCAGTATTTGTCTGCTGTGCTGGAACAAAATGCAGTTCAAATCCCGCTTGAGCAACGTAAATACGGTATTTCTGTGGGTATGGTTGCAGATAAGCGATTGTTGCAAGGTGCCAGTTTTGTTTTGGCCGCCAGTGCAGACGTGCCACCGGAAACCATTCGCAAACATTTTCCGACCCAAGTCAAGCTTGGGCCGGTTGAGGGCATTCGCCAGCTGGTGAATTCGGCTTTGCCGGGTATTGGCATGCGCCCCATGCCGGTTGCGCCACGCCAAATTCCGTTTCATTCAGGCGTGACTTATTTTGAACTGGATCGAAGCACTGAGCTGTGGAAGCAGCTAACCACCTCGGGTGGTCTGGCGGTGCATGTTGCAGGTGATTTACCAGGCTTGGAGATGGAACTCTGGGCCATTCGGAACGCATGAGGGGAGCAATGACATGAGCGATGATGATCCATTTGCCGAACCAGACGATACCGAAAAAACCATCGTGAATCTGCGCCCGGGTGGGCGGGCGCCTGCGCCCCAACAACCGGTGCCACCACCACCGCAGCAGCAACCGTATCAACCGCCACCCCCACAACAATACCAGCCACCTCCCCAACAACAACAGTATCAACAGCCACCGCCACAACAGGGCTTTGGCCAGCAACAACCGGGATACCCGCCACAGCAACCTGCCTATGGGCAGCAACCGCCGCCCTCCCAGCAACCTCAATCCGCGCCCCAACAGCGCGGCGCTGACGATGGCGGTTTTGCTTTAACGGGCATGAACCCGCTGAACGCGGCGGCCTCACAAATTTTTGCCCTGATCGGGCGTATTCGCAACCGCGCCCAACATAATGACCCAGCGGCGCTTCGTAATGCTGTGGTTAATGAAATCCAGCAATTTGAGCAACGGGCCCTGCATGCAGGCATTCCGGCCCAATCCGTAAACATTGCCCGATATGCGCTTTGTGCTACCGTTGACGATGTGGTTTTGAACACACCATGGGGCGGGCGATCAATCTGGACAACACAATCCATGGTCGGGACGTTTCACAAAGAAACCCATGGCGGTGACCGGTTTTTTGATCTGCTTGCACGCATGGAGCAAGAGCCAAGCGTCAACCTGCATATGCTGGAGTTTATCTATATTTGCCTTAGCCTCGGGTTTGAGGGCCGCTTAAGGGTCGAACATCAGGGCAGCGATAAACATCTGCGTATTCGCGAAGGGCTGGCGCGATTAATACGCGCCAATCGCGGTGATCAGGAACATGCGTTATCGCCTTTTTGGAAAGGCCTGAAAGTGGCGCATCGGGCGTTGAATATTTGGTTGCCCCTGTGGATCATTACCGGTTTTCTGACCGTGGTGCTTAGCGTCACGTTTTTTGGCCTCACGTTTTTGCTGTCGGGCAATACCGAACGCCTGCAAGGCAGTTTGGCGCAGATCGGCACGCCGTCACCCATTGAATTGACACGACTGGCCCCTCGCCCGCCGCCGCCGCCGCCAGCACCTGAAGTTGAGGAACGCATCGATCGTGTCAAAGGGTTTTTGGATGTAGAAATCGCTGAAGGCATTGTGACCCTGCGCGAAGTTGGCAATACTTTGGTGATCAGCATCGCAGGCGCAGAAATGTTTGGGGCTGGCAGCGATATATTGCAAAGTGGCTATCCTGAACGGTTGCAACGGGTTGCGGCTGCGCTAAACGGCGAAGATGGAAGTATAATTGTTGCCGGTCATTCTGACAGTGACCCGATTGCCACGGCTAAATTTCCCAATAACGAAGCGCTTTCGCGCCACCGTGCCGAAGCTGTAGAGCAGGTTTTGGCCAGAAATTTTGATGATCCGTCACGTCTTAGTGCTGAGGGTCGTGCCGATCGGGAATTGATTCTTGATGCCAACGGCAATGAAGATAAAAGAAAAAGCCGGCGTGTTGACGTCATTTTGGTAAGGTAGAACAAAAAATGATGCGTTTTATAGTTCAGCGGATATTCCGCAACCGGATCCTGCTTTTCCTGACGGTGACGTTGATTATCTGTCTGGCCATCTGGTTTGCTGGGCCTTTGCTGGCCTTGGGCGGTTGGCGTCCGTTTGACAGCGTCCTTGAACGGATCATCTGGATTGTCAGCCTGTTCCTGTTCACCATTTTCCTTTTGATCTTTTTGTCGTGGCGTCGGCGAAAGCGTGAGGCCCGGATGGGCGAAGAAATGGTGGCCGATGCAGACGAGGACGAAAGCGACGACGTTGTTAAAGAAGAATTAAAGGAAATGCGCGGGCGCATGAAAGAAGCGCTTAAGGTGCTGCGAAAATCAAAACTGGGTGGCAAATCGGTTTATCAACTGCCGTGGTATGTGATGATCGGACCACCGGGAGCAGGCAAAACCACCGCCATTGTTAATTCTGGTTTGAATTTTCCCTTGGCTAAAACCATGGGGATGCAATCGCTTGGCGGCGTTGGTGGCACCCGCAATTGTGACTGGTGGTTCACTGATGAAGCCGTGCTAATTGACACGGCTGGTCGCTATACGACCCAAGACAGTGACGAGGAATCCGACAGCAAAGCTTGGTTCGGCTTTCTTAAAATGTTGCGTAAGAACCGCAAACGCCAACCGATAAACGGCGCGATTGTGGCGATTTCATTGTCTGACCTTTCGACCCAGAACGCCGCCCAACGCAAAGAACATGCGGCTTCGATCAAACAACGGCTGGCGGAATTGCGGGATAAGCTTGGCGTGCGTTTTCCGGTTTATGTGTTGTTTACTAAGGCTGACCTGATTGCCGGTTTTGCAGAATTTTTTGAAAATCTGGGCCGTGAGGATCGCGAACAGGTCTGGGGATTTACGTTTAAGCTCAAAAACCCGAAAGCCAAGAAAAAGGCTGATCCGCTAAAACATTTTGATGAACAGTTTGGCCATTTGCTGAACCAGATCAACAACCTGTCATTGGAGCGGTTGCAACAGGAAACCGACCCGCAACGGCGCGGGTTGATCTCGGGGTTTGCCCAACAGATGGCCTCGCTTCAGGGTGTGGCGCGCGAATTTATGAACGCGGTATTTCAGGAAAACAAGTTTGAACAATTGCAGCTATTGCGCGGTGTGTATTTTACATCCGGCACCCAAGAAGGCACCCCGATTGATCGGCTGATGATGGGTATGGCGCGCACCTTTGGCATTGGCAGGCAGGCCATTGGCACCGGTTCGGGGCAGGGGCGCAGCTATTTTCTGAAACGGCTGATGGATAACGTTATTTTCCGCGAATCCGGTCTGGTTTCGGCCCATGACAAAGTAGCAACGCGGTATAAATGGTTTGTGCGCACTTCGGTTTCG
Organism: Rhodobacterales bacterium; assembly: GCA_003228875.1. Taxonomy (GTDB): domain Bacteria; phylum Pseudomonadota; class Alphaproteobacteria; order Rhodobacterales; family Rhodobacteraceae; genus UBA3077. The sequence goes on along the minus strand of QIGK01000026.1, from coordinate 42,449 downwards.
ATGGCTGTTTTGGCAGCAGCGGGCATTGGCGCGCTTTGGACACTAAGTTATCTTGGCAATGAAGCGATGATCGCCAATGCCACGGAAAAAGCTGAACTTTATGATGAAATTGCCAACACGGTTCCATCGTCACCAATTAGCGATATCAACCTTGCGCCAATTGTCGGGCCGCTGAATATTTTGCGCAGTTTGCCGGGCAACCCTGCTCAGGGTGACATTGAGCCCGAACGGCGGTTGACCTATGGATTATATCAAGGAGATGCCATTGGTTCTGAGGCTTTCCAGACCTATCGGCAATCCCTGAACCAGATGTTGCTGCCACGATTATTGCTGAAACTTGAACGCCAGATGCAAGCCAATTTGAACAACCCCGAGCTGTTGTTCGAAGCCTTAAAAGTTTACATGATGCTTGGCCTTCAAGGGCCGCTGGATGAAAGTCTGGTGGTTGAATGGATGCGGGCCGATTGGAATATTGCCTTTGCCGGCGAGGTGAACGCGGCGTTGCGCGATGACCTTATGGGCCATCTGGTGTCGATGGTTAACCAGCCTATGCGCGAAATCGCCTTGCATGGACCATTGGTGGAACAGGTGCAGACCCTGTTAAACGAAACACCAGTTTCGCAACGGATATACAATTCTATCATTCGTGGCCCAGATGCTCGGAGCCTGCCTGACTGGCGCTTGCTGGAGGAAGGCGGTTCGCTGACTTCACGGGTTTTGATCCGGCCATCGGGAACCCCGATGTCTGAAGGGGTCGAAGGGATTTACACCAAAAACGGGTTTTACTCTGTGTTCTTGCCCTCAGCGCTGAATGTTGCCGAGCAATTGAAAAGCGAAAACTGGGTTTTGGGCGAACGTGGTGAAGACCTGAGCGACCCGAACGCGTTGCAACGTATTGGCCAAGATGTTCTGGATCTTTATTTTACAGACTATATCGCCGCATACGAAGAAATCCTGGGTGACATTGATGTGGCCCCGATGGGGGACATGAGCCAAGTTGTGGACACGTTAAATGTGTTGTCTGGCCCCAGCTCTCCGATTGTCAAAGTCCTGATCTCGATCCAACGGGAAACCCGTGTGACCCAACGTGACCAGCCCACGAATTTGGAGGGCGCGACTAATGAGGCCAAGAATTTTGCAGCACGGGAATTGTTTGACGCTCAAGGGCTACGAACTCAGGCTTTGATCGGTATCTTGCAAACCTCGGCAATCAATGAGGGCCAAGCGCCCCCGCCCCCACCGGGAACCGTGGTTGAAACCCGTTTCAAATGGCTAAATGAATTTGTGGTAGCAAAAGATGAAGGCGCGCCCTCGCAGCTTGAAACTGTGATGCAGGGTTTGACCGGTTTGTATCAGGAATTAAACCGGCTTTCGGTTCTTGGCGATTCTGCATCCTTAACCCAAAATGCATCAACCAATTTGCAAGTGCTGCTGGGCCGAACCCCTGACCCGATGAAGCGCTGGATCACGCAAGTAACATCCGGTAGCGCCGGCATTGCCGCTGGCGGTGCGCGCTCCAGTTTGGATGCAACATGGCAACGCACGATTTTGCCCACATGCGGCCGAGGCGTCAACAACCGTTATCCGTTTTTCAAAAATCAACAAGCTGAGATTTCAATTCAAGAATTTTCTCGATTGTTTGCACCGGCGGGGCTGATTGACACATTTTTTCAGGATAACCTGTTTGAATTTGTCGATACTTCCGGCACGCCTTGGCGTTGGAAACGCATCCAGAATCAGGAATTGGGAATTTCGGATGCGGTGTTGGCACAATTTGAGCGGGCCGCGCAAATTCGTGATGCATTCTTTTTGTCACCCGGATTGCCGGTGGTTAGCTTCAGTTTGAAACCGATTGCGCTGGGTGACGGTGTGCGCCGTATCCAGCTTGCGGTTGACGGTCAGATACTGGATTACCGCAACAATCAGGCATTGCAAGAAACCCCAATGCAATGGCCTGGGCCGGGCGGCCCAACCCAAATTGTGTTTGAACCCAAGCGCCGCAATACTGAAAACAGTCAGGCTACCGAAGGTGCGTGGGCCTTTTTCCGGCTTCTGGATGCATCCGAAGTTCGCGGTGGCAATGCAGCCGACCGGGCGCGGATTGTGTTTAACATCGGCGGCCGATTCTCGGTGTTCCAACTGCGCGCAGGGGCGGCTTATAATCCGTTTCAGCTTAGTGCTTTGACCAATTTTCGTTGCCCGAGTTCGCTTTAACATGGCAGGAGCATTCGGATTTTTTGGCAAAATTCCGGCGCTTGGCGATTTCATTCGCGGCGGCGATATTTCGCGTGTGTTTGTCACCGCATGGGATGGGTTTTTGCAATCCGGTTTTTTGGCAAGCCGAGAGGCATTGGCTGGTGATTGGCGCGACGCTTATCAGACTGCGCCAATCTGGCGGTTTAGCCTTGGTGCCTCGGTGATTGATGGCGGCCCTTATACGGGGGTGATGATGCCCAGCCAAGATGCGGTTGGCAGGCTGTTTCCCTTAACAATCGTTGCGGCATCCCCGCCACCTGCTGACGGCCTTGAGTCTCGTGAATTTTACTTGCCCATCGAAGATGCGGCCCTTGATATGCTGGATGCGTTGCGTGGCAAATCCGATCTTGAAAGTAAGGTCGCCAAATTCGAATTTCCGGATATTTTGGCGGCAATTACTGCGGATTCAAGCGAATGGCTAAGCGCCCCGGATGCGGGCTTTGGTAAGCCGCTTGGCTTGTCACATATGGGCCTGCCTTCCAAAAATTCTTTTCAAACCTTGTTTACACAAGACGTTTCAAACTGGGTGGGTTCGGTTAATAAAAGGGGATAGATTTGAGTTATTTTTATCATTGCAGCCAAACCGATGTTGGGCTGGTTAGAAAAATAAACGAAGATTCTATGATAAGTGTGCCCGAGCTGGGCGCATTTCTGGTGGCCGACGGTATGGGCGGGCATTCAGGCGGTGATTTTGCCTCGCAAACATTGGTGGCTAAAATCGCGGCTATCGACCGGAATTTGCCCTCAGGAGAAATTATGAAATCCATGCGGACAGCAATTCTGGAAGCGCATTATGCGATTCTGGAAGAAGCAGACCGACGCGGGGGCGGGGCCATCGGCACAACGGCGGTGGGGCTTATTCTTTCGGAGCCGCATTTTGTCTGTCTTTGGGTTGGGGATTCGCGATTGTACCATTGTCGCAATGGCAAAATGGTTCAGCTTTCTCGAGATCATTCCTTGGTGAACGATCTGCTTGAATCCGGCCAGATCACCGAAGAACAGGCGGAAAACCACCCCCATGGCAACGTAATTACCCGTGCTGTGGGTGTTGGGCAAGTGCTTGAAATTGATAAACTGCGCGGCAGCTATGAGGCCGGAGACCGGTTTTTGCTGTGCAGTGACGGGCTAAGCGGGTTTGTCAGCGATGAAGTTATCAGCCAATATATGACCACCGCGCCGATCGACAGCCTGTGTTCCGAACTGATAGAGCTGGCCAAAAAAGGCGGTGGCCGCGATAATATCACCGCAATCGTTATCGAAATACCCGACCATTTTTAGGTAATCTTTAACAAAAACCCGAGTAAAAGAACCCATGACCCAAAAACCCAGCCAAACCACCCTGACAAAGGAAATACCGCTTGCGGCGCTTAATTCGCTAGAATTGGCAGGCAAAGGTCTGGAAGCGGTTTTAGTGGCACTGACCAATGGCATGGGTGGCCCGTTCATGCAGGCGTTAACCCTGATTGAGCGCTGCAAAGGCCGCCTTATTGTGGTTGGTGTGGGCAAAAGCGGCCATATTGGCGCAAAATTAGCGTCTACTTTTGCGTCGACCGGCACACCGTCGTTTTTTGTGCATCCAACCGAGGCCAGCCACGGTGATTTGGGCATGATCAGTCGCGAAGACACGGTTTTGATCATCTCGCATTCCGGTGAAACCCGGGAATTGCAAGACATTATTGCCTATTGTAAACGCTTTTCCTTGCCACTGATTGCTATCACCGGTGGGCCGACAAGCCTTGTGGCTATGGCCTCAGATGTGGTTTTACATCTGCCTGTAGCGCGGGAATCCTGCCCGCATAATCTTGCGCCGACCACCAGCACTTTGATGCAACTGGCGCTTGGGGATGCGCTGGCCGTAAGCCTTGTGGAACGCCGTGGTTTTACTGAGGTAAATTTTCGGGAGTTTCACCCGGGCGGAAAACTGGGCGCAAGCCTGATACCGGTGCGTGAACTGATGGTTTCGGGCCAAGACATACCGCTTATTTCGCAAACCGGCTCCATTTTGCAAGGGCTGGAATTATTGACCGAAAAATCGATTGGCATCATCGGCGTGGTTGATTCCGGTGGAAATTTGGCTGGCGTCATAACAGATGGGGATGTGCGCCGCTATCTTGGGAAAAGCGCTTATTCGACAATGAAACAAATTTTATGGGACACTCCGGTTAGCGAAACAATGAGCAAAAGCCCTATTACCATCGCGCCCAATATCATGGCGATTGAGGCTTTGGCTTTACTGCAAGAGCATAAAATCTCTGCTTTGTTTGTGTTGGAAAACAACAAACCGGTTGGCGTGATCACCTTGTTGATTTTACTTCAGGCCGGGGTTGGCTAAGCCATGAAAACCGCAATTATCATCCCGGCGCGCTTTGCTAGCCAAAGGTTCCTGGGCAAACCGCTTGTGCCGCTTTTGGGGGCGACAGGCCAAAGCAAAACCCTGATCCAGCGCACATGGGAAGCTGCGGCACAGGTCGAAAATATCGCGCAATTGATTGTGACCAGCGATGACCAACGCATTCTGGACCATGCAAAAGCGTTTGGGGCACAAGTGATGGCCAGCTCTGACAAAGCCAAAAACGGGTCGGAGCGGTGCGCCGAGCTGGTTGACCAGCTTCAGCCCGACATTGATTTAATCATCAACTTCCAAGGCGATTCGCCGCTAACGCCACCGGATTTTGTAACCGCGATCATTACCGCAATGGCACAATGTGATGCCGCCATGGCCACGCCGGTTTTACGCTGTGATGCCCAAACGCTGACGCAATTTTGCGATGATCGAAAAGCCGGTAAAACCGGCGGCACCACTGCGGTTTTTGACAAGAACAACCACGCGCTTTATTTTTCTAAGGAAATATTGCCGTTTTTTGATGGACATCAAAAACCCCCGCCGCCGGTTTTTCATCATGTTGGCTTGTATGCCTATCGACCGGATGCTTTGAAACGCTATCTTGCTTGGCCACAAACCCGTCTGGAAATCTCCGAAGGGTTGGAGCAGCTCCGGTTTTTGGAAAACGGTGCCAAGATTCGCTGTGTTGAGGTCGAGGCCAAAGAGAGGGTGTTTTGGGAGGTCAACAATCCGGTTGATGTCAAACGGGTGGAAATGGCGCTGGCGCAAATGGGGGTAGATTAAATGAAAACTCTGAGAATATCCGGCCCGACAGGAAGCATTGATATTGGCAATCAATTGCCTTTTGTCTTGATCTCCGGCCCATGCCAGATTGAAAGCCGAGACCACACATTACGTTGCGCTGAAGCCCTGAAACGCCAAACATCAGCGGCGGGAATTCCGTTGATTTTCAAGGCGTCTTTTGACAAAGCCAATCGCAGTTCCGGTAAATCAGAACGCGGGGTTGGTCTGGAAAAAGGCCTGCGAATACTGGCAGATATTCGCAATGAAACCGGCCTGCCTGTGGTGACGGACGTGCATGAAGCGGGGCAATGCTCCGCAGTGGCCGAGGTTGTTGATATGTTGCAAATCCCAGCTTTTTTGTGCCGCCAGACAGATTTGCTGATTGCGGCCGCTAGAACCGGCAAGCCTGTGAATATCAAAAAGGGCCAGTTTTTGGCCCCTTGGGATATGGGCAATGTCGCGGCTAAAATCAGAATGGCGGGCAATGACCAGATTGTGTTAACGGAACGGGGAACCTCGTTTGGGTATAACACCCTTGTATCGGATTTTCGGGCCATTCCGGTGATGGCTGAAACCGGATATCCGGTTATTTTTGACGCCACCCATTCGGTGCAACAGCCCGGAGGTCTGGGCGAAACATCGGGCGGGCAACGCCAGTTTGTGCCGGTATTGGCGCGCGCGGCGTTGGCAGTTGGCGTGGCGGGGTTGTTTGTTGAAACCCATGACGATCCGGATAATGCACCGTCGGACGGTCAAAATATGATACGGCTTGATGATTTGGCGGCATTTTTTGACGAATGGAAAGCGCTGGATCAAATCGCCAAATCTAGGTGAAAACTTTAGTTACCGGCCCTAGTTAACGATGCGGATCATTTTTTGTTCCAGCACCCGCAATACCATCTTTAGATCATGGCCGCGCCGCAAGGTTTTACCGTTTTGTGCCACCACCGAATACTGGCCTTGTTTACGCGTCAATTTCGGGTTTTTCTCAATTCTATAAATTGGGTTTTCGGCGCTGTGTCGAAACACAGAAAATATAGCAACATCCCTCAGGCTGGAAATCCCGTAATCCCGCCATTCACCAGCGGCAACCATCCGACCATAAAGCGAAAGAATCGGTGTCAGTTCGGTGCGATGAAAACTGGTGATTTCAGGGTATTTTTCGGGAAAGGGGGTCACGGTTGTTTGCATCTTGGCCATAAAACAAGATTGCGACGAGTTTTGATTCTTTGCAAGAAAAATCAGTTTGGCAATTGCAAGTTTTTTGGCTGAATGCCACGGTAAGCCAAACTAAAAAGGCAAAATATATGCGTGATTTTCATCTTTCCGGACGGTCAACCGTCATTTCCAAAAATGGCATGTGCGCGGCCTCGCACCCGCTGGCCGCACAAACGGCGATTAAAATTCTGGAATCCGGTGGCAATGCGGTGGATGCAGGCATTGCTGCGGCCATGGTATTAAATATATGCGAACCACAAATGACAGGGCTGGGCGGCGATTGTTTTGCTTTGCTGCAACCGCCAGGCTCCACCGAATTTATCGGGCTGAACGCATCTGGACGCGCGCCAAAAGCCTTGTCAGCGATGCGTTTGCGTGATCAGGGCCATAAAATTATTGCTGATAATAGCGCGGCGTCTGTCACCATTCCCGGTGCGGTTGACGGGTTTATCACGCTGTCAAAAGACTGGGGCAAACTGCCTTTGCCTGATGTTCTTGCCCCTGCTATTCATTACGCAGAGCAAGGCGTTCCGGTTGCGGAACGGGTGGCTTATGACTGGGCACAAAGCCTGTCTAATCTTCAAGGTAACGCCCGGGATCTGTATGGGTTCTCTGGAAAGGCCCCCCAAATAGGGCAGGTTTTCCGCGCCCGCGGACAAGCCGAAGTGTTACGGCGGATCGCCAAGCAAGGCCGCGCAGGGTTTTATGAGGGTGAAGTTGCAGAAGATTTTGTCGATACTTTGGCCGCCCAGGGCGGAGTGCATACCCTTGACGATTTTTCGGCAACAAAATGCGATTATGTCGAGCCGGTTCGTGGCGAATACAAAGGTTTTGAACTGATTGAGCTGCCGCCAAACGGGCAAGGCTCGATCGCAATTCTTATTGCCAATATTCTTGGGCATTTTGACATGGCGGCGTTGGATCCATTCGGCAGTCAACGGGCTCATCTGGAGGCCGAAGCAGTGAAGCTTGCTTATAATGCGCGAGACAGGTTTATTGCTGATCCATCAGCGATGGGTGACAAACTGGACCATCTTTTAGCCAAACAAACCGCCGCTGATCTGGCTGCGTTGATAGACCTTGACAAAGCCATGGATTGGGAGTTTCGACGGGCAGGTTCGGTTCACAAAGAAACTGTATATTTAACGGTTGTTGACAAAGACCGCATGGCGCTTTCGCTGATATATTCAATATTTCATAGCTTTGGCAGCGGCATTGCGTCGGACAAGTTCGGAATATTACTTCAAAATCGTGGTGCGGGGTTCAGCCTTGAAGCTGGCCACCCAAATGAGGCCATGGGCGGCAAGCGCCCGATGCACACAATTATTCCCGGAATGATGCACAAGCCGGGGGCATTTCTGATTCCATTCGGGGTGATGGGTGGGCAATATCAGGCAAATGGCCACATGCGGTTTTTGTCAAACATCGCCGATTTTGGCATGGACATTCAATCCGCCATAGACGCGCCGCGTTGTTTTGCTCATGCGGAGGTATTGGCAATGGAACAAGGGTATGGGTCTGACACTCGCGATGCATTAACCAAGATGGGTCATCGGGTGACCAACCCTAAAAACCCCATTGGCGGCGCCCAAGCGATCATGATCAAAGACGGTGTTTTGTTTGGTGCGTCTGATCCGCGAAAAGACGGCTGCGCGCTGGGGTATTAGTGTAAATGCCCGCCAATATCATATTTGCCATTTGACAGGTCGCCAAACATCTCAGCAACTTCGGGGTGTTCCACCGGTTCATCGGTGTCATCTTGCAACAGGTTTTGTTCGGATACATATGCCACATAATACGACGTGTCGTTTTCCGCAAATAAATGATAAAAAGGCTGGTCCCGTTTTGGCCGCATGTCTTTGGGAATAGATTCCAGCCATTCTTCGGAGTTATTAAAAGTTGGGTCCACGTCAAATATCACACCGCGAAAAGGGTGAATGCGGTGTTTGACAATTTGTCCAAGTGTGAATTTTGCGTGCAGTTTTTCCATGGGTCCATTGCCTGATTTTCCAAGTCAAATATCATAGCATTACATCATTTGTCTATAAGGTTTGCATCAATGGTTGACAGGCTTGGCCATGTGGGTTTGACAGGCGTAAATCAAAAGGAAATTCGGTGCTGATTATCGCTACATTATTGCAGGTTCTGGAAATTGTTGCTCCGGTTTTTATTCTGGCTGCTTTGGGGTTTGTCTGGGTCAAGGCGGGCTGGGATTATCCGGTTCAATTTGTCACCCGTCTGACCATGACAATTGCCATCCCTTGTTTGATATTTGTGGCTTTGGTCAGAATGGAAGTTGATCCAATCATATTGCGAAATACGGCGTTGGCCGCGTTTATGTCTTATGGCTTGGTGGTTATGTTTTTTGCCGGTTTCCTTCGATTGATAAAATTTGACCAGCAAACATTTTTGCCGCCACTGGTGTTTGGCAATACCGGTAATTTGGGCCTGCCGCTGGCGTTTTTTGCCTTTGGCTCGGTCGGATTTGATTTCGCTGTGATTATTTTTGCGGTCATGGCGCTGATGTCTTTTACCTTTGGTGTCTGGGTGGTTTCGGGTGGAAAATCCCCCATTGTGGCAATCAAAGAACCTTTGGTTTGGGCGACTATTCTTGGTTCGGTGTTTCTATTTACCGGAACATCCTTGCCGGATTGGAGCATGAACACCCTTGAATTGATTGGACAAATGGGAATTCCGCTGATGTTGGTTACCCTTGGCGTTGCCATAACGCGGCTGCGGCCAACTGCGCTGAACCGCGCGGTTTGGTTGTCACTGCTGAAAATTTTGGTTTGCGTTGCTGTGCCGGTTGGCGTCGGATTAATCTTTGATCTGCCATCACTGGCCTTTGCGGTTCTGGTTTTGCAAGTCGCAACCCCGGTGGCGGTCAGTAATTTTATGCTGGCTGAAAAATACGGCGCAAACTCTGCCGAAGTGGCAGGGCTGGTGGTTGTTTCGACGGTTTTTTCGGTGTTCGCAATTCCGCTCATTCTGGCATTCCTGATCTGACACGGCTTGATTTTTTCACCGAATTAGGGCTAGATGAGTAAAAAATAATCTGAGCAGAAACTAATTGAGGCAAGCAGATGAAATATCTGGCGTTAATATTTGCGTTGGTCCTTGGATCTTGCGCTCGGGATTCCCGACCGCCAGTTCAGCAGGACAATGCGTGTTCCATACTCGACCAGCGAAGCGGTTGGCTTAAGTCCTTGAAAAAGGCTGAGGCAGAATGGGGCGCGCCGGTGCATGTGCAAATGGCAATCATCTGGAAAGAAAGCAGTTTCCGTGCCAGAGCAAGAACCCAAAGAATCTTTTTTCTTGGGTCGATCCCGGCCGGACGGATTTCGTCGGCTTTTGGTTATTCTCAAGCGCTGGACGGCACATGGGGTGATTATCAGGATCAAACCAACAGCCGTAGCGCTAGGCGCAGTAATTTTCGCGATGCAACAGATTTTATCGGCTGGTATATGCAGAATTCAAACCGGAGCAACGGCATAGCCATGGATGATGCCTATAACCAATACCTTGCATATCATGAAGGGCAGCGCGGGTTTTCACGCGGGACTTATCGTAATAAAGACTGGCTGGTTAATGTTGCCGGCCAAGTTCGCAACAGGGCCGCCCAATATGAAGACCAGTTACAGTTTTGTTCCTGAGCATTGGTTTCGCTGGCAAGGTTATCACCGGCGAAAAACATTGAGCAGCACAAAAAAGAAACTGGCGGTAACAATGATGGCTGGGCCTGCCTGAATATCTGCCTCCCAGCTAAGCCAAATACCGCCGCCGACCGATAACACGCCAATAATTGCAGTGAAAACAACCATGCGTTCGGGCGAGCGTGAAATTGGTGCCGCTGCGGCGGCTGGTAAAATTAGCATCGCAGTGATCAGTAAAATGCCCACAAGTTTCATTGACATCGCAACAAAAAACGCCAGCGTTAGGGTGAAAACCAGCCGGTCGTGCAACAAAGATCCGCCTTCGGCCACCAATAATTCGCTGGATAATGTTGCGTTCAGCAACGTGCGCCAGAATAATTTGACAACCAGCAAAATGCCAGCGGCACCAACGCCGATCCACATTATTTCAGTATTCGAAACCGTTAAAATATTGCCCAGCAATGTATCAAGCAGATTAAGCCTAACACCGGGCAAAACGGCAGCAGCCACCAGCCCCACCGCCAAGGCAGAGTGCGAAAAAACCCCAAGTATTGTATCAGCCGCATACGTGCCGCGCTGCGTGGCAAAAGTAACCGTAAGCGCCATGGCAGCGGTAATAACAATAACGCCCAGCATCAGTGGCATTGAAAAGCTCATCGCCAAAGCAAGACCAAGCAATGCTGCATGGCCGGTTGCGTCACCAAAATAAGCCATGCGCCGCCAAACAACCAAACAGCCCAAAGGCGCCGCGGCCAGCGCGATTATGACACCTGCCATAATTGCCCTGATCAGGAAATCATCAATCATGGTTGCAGGTCTCGGAATGAACATGGCTGTGCTGATACAATGCCAGACCGGGGCGAGTGCCAAACAATTCTTGATAACTCGGGTCTTTTGAAACAGTTTCCGGCGCGCCAGAGCAACATATATGGGTATTGAGGCAAATCACTCGGTCCGATTCTGCCATGACAACGTGCAGATCATGGCTGACCATAAACACGGCCAACCCCGATTCAGCCCGAACTTCATTCAAAAGCGCGTAAAATCGCGCCTCGCCCGGTTGGTCCAGCCCTTGGGTCGGTTCGTCCAGAATTAACAAATCCGGTTTGCGCATCAAGGCACGAGCCAGCAAAACCCGCTGCATTTCCCCGCCCGAAAGATCCGTCATACGGGCATTTTTTAATTTTCCAGCGTCGCAGCGGGCCAGCATGTCGCGGCGTTTGGCCAAATTGGATTCACCTGACAAAGCCAAAAACCGGTCTACGGGCATCGGCATTAATTGTTCCAACAATAGCTTTTGCGGCGTATACCCGATTTTCAATCCGGTTTTGCGACGAATGGTTCCCGAACTCGGCTTTAGTGTGCCAATCAATGCGCGGATCAAGGTGGTTTTACCGGCGCCGTTTGGGCCGATCAGGCTGACGGCTTCGTTTGGAACCAGATCAAAATTTATGTCTTGCAACAAAGTCCGTTGACCCTTTTTGATGGTCAGATTGTTTATGCTAATTAACGGGATCATTGACAGGCACCACAAAGGCCGGTGGCCTCAAGGGTGGTGGATTCAAGCTGGAAATCCTTTGCGTCTTTGTGAAACCGGTCAGTCATTGCGTAATCAATTTCCTGCACCTGCCCGCATTTTCGGCAGATCAGAAATGCAGCGTGGTGGTTATGGTCACCGGAAAAACAGGCTGTATAGGCAGAAACAGAATGCAGTTTATGGGCCAAGCCCTGTGCCACCAAAAAATCCAGAACTCGGTAAACCGCTGGCGGAGCAGAGGCCTTGCCCTCCGAATTCAATATGTCATACATCGCATATGCGCCAACTGGCTGTTTGGCGTGGTATAAAATTTGCAACACATCTTTGCGCAATTCCGTTAGCCGAACACCGCGTCCTGACAAGGTTTGGTTGCGTTAGTGGTGCTTTCGCAAGCATAGCAAGACATTGGCATCAGAGCCCCTAAAGTTATAATATAACCTTAATAGCCAATGGCACGACGGGCATCAACCCCTTGCAGCGCTGTGGTATTCAGGATTGGGTTTCATGCCGATGGCCGAGGCCATTTTGTTGCTCATATTATAAAACCCCGCCACGGCAGCAATGTCCCAGATGTCAGCATCGCTAAAACCGTTATCGCGCAATATTTGGCGATCAGCTTCTTTGATTTCAGCGCTTTTTTCGGTCATCAAAACCGCAAAATCCAGCATAGCACGTTCGCGTTCTGTCAGGATGGCCACATGGTAATTCATCACTAATGCCTCACCCAGTTCGGGGCGACCAGACAGTTCTCGCACCGCAGCACCATGGGCGACAAGGCAATAAAAGCATTTGTTAACTGAGGAAACCACAACCGCGATTATCTCTCGCTCCAGTTTCGAAAGACCGCTATCGCCCAGCATCAGGTCATTATATAGCGCAGAAAATGCGTTTAGCTTTTCGATGTTATGAGCATAAGCCTGCAACACATTTGGCACCAGCCCCAGTTTTTTCTGACAAACCGCAAAAAACTTTGCGGTGCTTTCGGGCAATGGATCTGCCATTGGCAGGTTAAGGGCAGTTGGCAGATCGCTCATATCGTGTCCTTTATGCGATAATGGTAATTTCCGGCCTCTAGCATGCCAAGACGTTTGTATAATCCACAAGCGGCAATGTTGCTACTGACAACCGCTAAAGCAAAGGTTCCAGCGTTTTGCTTTAATGCCCAACCTGCTGCGCCCGCCATCAGTTGCAAGCCAAGCCCTTGGCGGCGTGCTGAACCAAGAACCTCCAAGGCGTGGACCATGGCGATACCATTGTGAACCGCAACAAATGCCGCGCCTGCGGGGAAGTTATCCAGACGGCCAAGCAGATAGGTTTTTGGATCATTGACCCGCCGCATCACATCAACACGCGCGGGGCCTATGTCGCCCTTAGCCCAGATTTCAGCCATAGCCGCTAAGGGCATTGGGGCTGCAATGCTATGCATTTTGTCTTTGTCGTGCCGGGCCAAATTGGCTGAAGGCGCTGCAAACAAAGTTACAAAATCAAAGCTACGATACCCCATTTTGGCCAATGTGCTGTCCAATTGGGCATCACCGTCCCGAATTATAAATAACGCCGGCTGGTTAAGTCCGCGCATTTCGCTGGCGGCATGTTCGATGTCGGGCAAGGTAAAACCTGCCTTTTTCAGCGATGCGGCTGATGCCCGTTTGCCACCCTGTTGGCCATCACGCAGCAAAAATGGCCCGCAGGGAAATTCGCGAGCAGCAGGCCATGTGGCATTGACTACTTCCATCAACATGGATGCTGAAGGCGGGTGCCAGCTCATATGATGCATTTCTCCAGAAAGGGCGTTTGGCTAAGAATACGTTCAAATCCAAGCGGTGCAAGATCAAGCGTTTGGTATTCGCCGTGGGTTATCAGCTCGGCTATGGCAAGGCCAACTGCCGGAGCTTGCTGCAAACCGTGGCCGGAAAACCCGTTGGCAAAAATGAAATTCTGAATTTCAGGATGCTGTCCGGTGACCGCGTTTTGGTCAAGGGTATTATAGGCGTAATGCCCTGCCCAAAAACGCTGTAATTTGATGGCCTCAAAGTTTTTGGACCGCGCGGCCAGCGCTGGCCAGATGATGTCATCGAATTCAGTATGGTTAGGGTCAAAATCGTTCGGGTCGGCGGGGCCGTCAATATCGGGGCAACATCCGGTCAAAAAATGCTTGCCTTCGGGGCGTGCCCAAACACCCGAAGGGTCGATCATCAGTGGGATATCCGCTGGGGGCGGCTCGGCGCAATCAAACAGGAAATTGGTGCGTTTTCGGGGCTCAACCGGCAGGTCAACGCCTGCCATTTCTGCGATAACAGCGGCGTTTGGTCCGGCTGCATTAACAAAAACGCCGCAAGAAACCTCTGCGCCGGAGGCCAGTTTTACGCTGGAAATACGGCCTTTTGACATCATCAATCCGGTAAGCTCATCCACCATCCGCGTGACACCGGCGTTTTGGCGAAACCCGTCAAGCAGACCCATACTGTCAAACCAGCCTTCATTGCGTGGCCCAAAGGCGCCAAGCGCAAGGTCATCAACGATTAGGTGTGGCCACTTTTGCGCAATCTCAGCGTCGGAAAGCAACAAGGTTTCAGCCCCGCAATCCAGTTGCACCGCGTGGTTTTCCCTCAAGGTTTCCGCGCCGGTTTGGGTATTGGCAAGGTTCAAATACCCTTGTTCTTGCAGGTTAAGATCAGCCCCCCAACGTTCGGGCGCGCCTTTAATAAACCCGACGCCAAACTGGCTGATCTGCACATTTAACGCTTGTGAAAACTGTTGCCGGATGCAGCTGGCTGACAAAGCGGTGGATGAGCGGGCAAAGCTTGGGTCGCGCTCAATGACAATCACCGAGCCATCAAAACCCAGTTCATCCAGAAACCAAGCAATGGCGCTGCCGATAACAGCACCACCGCAGATGACAATGTCAGCTTTTTTCATCATCAGGATGCGGATGGTTGGTGAACCAGCCACCAACCACGCTGGCAACCCGCGCATTCGGGTCTTGGCGTTCGGTGGTGTTAAGAATGCGGGTCACATGGCTGTCGGCGCTGTCTTGCGGTCGGTATCCGATATGGGTGGCGCGGTCATTTGAAACCGCGCGTTGGGCGTTATCTGATGTGCCGTAAATAACCGAAAATGCCACCCGAGGCGTGGTCATCGCGGCCTCGGTCAGGCGTACACAATCGTCAAAGCTTAGCCAGCTCCACAACATGCGTCGATCAGCAGGTTCGGGGAAACACGAACATATCCGCAGATTGACCGATTCAATGCCCCATTTATCCCAATAAAGGCTGCCCAAATCCTCAATAAAACATTTGGTCATGCCGTAAAAGGTATCGGGGCGGTGTCGGACCTCGGTGTCGGGCACACTGTCAACTTTGTGAAAGCCAACCGCGTGGTTGGAACTGGCGTAAACCACCCGTTTTGCCCCGTAAAGCCGCGCGCCTTCATACATATGATAAGCGGCTGGGATAGTGTCTGTCATGATTTCGTCAAATGACTGTTCCCGCGGCACCCCAGCGAAATGGATGATGATATCAACGTCTTTGGTAATTTCCAGCGCAGAATCTTTGTCGGACAGATCCATGACGATCAGCTCCTCGCCTTTCAGCGCTTCGCCCATATCGACACGATCCACAAGGCGCATATGGGTGGTTAAATGTTTTAATCCGTGGCGCAATTTGGTGCCAAGCGATCCGGCAGCGCCGGTGATCAGAATGCGGTTGAATTCGGGCATGTTATCCTCGGATCTGTGACAGGGTTTGTTTTGGGGTCAGGTTTTCGGGATCAACAATCAGTTCGATTAGCGCGCCAGTGGTGGACGCCATAGCGCGCTTGAACGCGGCGGAAAAATCATCGGTCTCGGTGATCTTTTCGGCGTGGAAACCATACGCCTTGGCGATACTGACAAAATCGGGGTTTTCAATATCGGTAAAGCTAATGCGGTTTGGATAATCCCGTTCCTGATGCATCCGAATAGTACCGTAGGTGCCGTTATTGACCAGCAATATGACCGGTTGCGCACCTGATTGCATGGCGCAGCCCAGTTCCTGCATGTTCATCTGGAAATCCCCGTCACCCGCGACGCAAACAACGGCGCGGTCGGGATGTTCAATTTTGGCGGCAATGGCAGCGGGCAAGCCATAACCCATGGCGCCGGATTGTGGCCCTAACAGACGAGCATCAGCCCCGAATTCAAAGAATTTGTTAGGCCAAATTGCAAAATTGCCCGCGCCATTGGTTAGGATGGCATTTTCGGGCAAGGATTCTTGCAGGTGCGCCACCACAGCACCCATATCGACACCATTGTCACGGCTGGGCAGTTGCATGGATTGTTCATAATCATGCCGTGCATTGCTGGCCCAATCATCCCAACCACCGCGCAGATCAAGCTGCGCCAGCACTGCTGCCATTTGGTTTGGCCCTGCATGGATCGGTAGGTCAGGTTGGTATATTTTGCCAAGCTCAAGGTCGCTTAGGTGACAGTGGATCAGGGTTTTGCCAATATTTGGCACCTTAAACAGTTCATAAGCGTCGGTGGTGTTTTCACCAAATCGAATGTTAAAGGCAAAAATCAGGTCAGCTTCATCCAGTGCTTTTTTAATGGCAGGGGTTTTGCCAAGCCCTGCATCGCCAATATAGCTGGGGGAATGATTATCAAGCAGGTCTTGAAACCGGAACGCACTGGCCACCGGCAGGTTATTGGCTTCGACAAACTTTTGCAGGTCGGCGCGGCCCTGATCATTCCAGCCGGTGCCGCCAATTAGCACCAAAGATCGCTCGGCACGGGCCATCAATTTGCGAAGCTCAAAAATGCTGTCAGGGCTGGGCGCGGGTTCTGAGATTTTGACTTTTTCACAAGGCACAGCGTCGGTTATATTGCGCAGCATATCTTCGGGCAGGGCAATCACTACTGGCCCCGGGCGGCCGGATTTGGCCACGCTAAAGGCACGTGCGATGGTCTCGGGAATGCGATCCGCGTCGTCAATCTCGGTCACCCATTTGGCCAGCGGGCCAAAATAAGCCCGGTAATCAACTTCCTGAAAAGCCTCACGGCCACGCATATCGGTGCCTACTTGCCCGATAAACAAGATCATTGGGTTTGATCCTTGCATGGCCGAATGCACCCCGATGCTGGCATTGGTTGCGCCCGGACCACGGGTGACAAAACAAATACCGGGTTCGCCGGTTAGTTGGCCATGGGCGCAGGCCATAAAGCTGGCACCGCCCTCATTGCGATTACCGATCAAACGTATTTTATTGTGATCGTAAAGCGCGTCAAGCACTGCCAAATAGCTTTCGCCCGGCACGCCGAAAATAGTTTTTACATTCTGATTGCTCAGACAGCTTACCAACAATTGTCCACCGGTCTGCATGGTTTATCTCCCGCATATTTCGCCATCAGGCAATCATAGAACGCGCGGCTTTGAAAGCGGAAATTAGCGCTTTGCGCGCTTTTCACGAAACAAAGTGAATAGCCCCGCAGATACGACAATAATTGCCCCAAGCACCACGCGCGCTTGCATGGTTTCGGCAAAGATCAACACGCCGATCATTGAGGCAAAAACCAGTTGGAAATAAGCAAAAGGCTGAATTGTTGAAGCCTCGGTGCTCTCGTATGCTTTGATCAACAGGTAATGCCCCAATGCGCCAGTGACGCTTAGCACTGCCATCCAGCCCCAATCCTGTTGCGCCAATGGTTGCCAGAAAAACACGCCAACAATGGTAATTGCAATCGCGCCAGCAATGCCTGTCCAGAAAAACGAGGTCTCAGCGCTGTCTTTGCGCGCCGCATATCGGGTTAATAACCCGTAAAGCGCAAACATAAAGGCCGCTGTCAGGGCCAGAATTGCACCGGAAGAAAACACCTGAGAGCCGGGGCGTAAGATAATCAACACGCCAATCAGGCCAACACCAATCGCCCCCCAGCGTCGCCAGCCGACCCGTTCGCCCAAGACAGGGCCGGAAAGTGCGGCAATCATCAACGGATAGCTGGCAAATATTGCGTGGGCTTGCACCAGCCCCAGCGCCACAAAAGCGGCAATGGCAACACATATTTCGGCCACTAGCAACACGCCGCGAAAAATTTGCAATACCGGCTGACTGGTGCGGGCCACGCGTAAAATACCGCCGGAACGCACCGCTGACAACGCGATGACAAACACCGCAAAGAACCAATATCGGATCATCACAATCATGATCGGCCCGTATTGGCTGGCAAGGTGGCGCGAAATGCCATCCTGCACCGCAAAAATAAACGTAGTGAGGATCATCAGCGTAATGCCTTGGCGCGCGTTATTCTGCATCGCGAAGCTTTCCGACGGTCATGTGGCGTTTTTTGCCGTGGCCTTTGATGCGCGAAACCTCAAACCCTGCGGCTGCCAGATTGCGGCGCACATGCCCTGCGGCAGTATAGGTGGCAAAGGTCGCGGACTTGCGCGAATGCAATCCGATTTGGCGCATCAGTTCTGCCGACCACATATCGGGGTTTTTACCGGGGCTGAACCCATCGAGAAACCATGCATCGACGCGGGTTTGCCAGCGGGGCAGGGTTTGGGCTGCATCGCCTAGGATCATCTGGAATTTCAGGTCGGGCAGGTCAACACTGTAATCTGGTTGCAAAGCTGCCAGAAACCGCTTTGCATACAGGTTAAGCTCTGGCCATTTAGACAAAGCTTTGCCCATGTTTTCAGGCGATAATGGATAGGCTTCAAAGCTGGTGAATTTCAGCGCTGAGGTCTGGCCGGATTGCACCCATAATACCCAAGCGGCTAATAAATTCAGCCCTGTACCAAAGCCTGTTTCGCCAATGTGAAACCCGTCACAAAACCGTTCCGGCAGAGCGTTTCCTGCCAGAAATACATGGCGAGTTTCAGCCAGCCCGTCATTGGCTGAAAAATACGGATCGTCAAACATGCTCGAAACCGGCACCCCGTCAACCCAACTGATTTTGGTATTTTGCACCTGATGCTTATCCGTGGTTAAAGCAAGAACAGTGAGCCGGTAAAACAGGAATTGCAATGCAGGAAAAACAGAGCGTGGTAATTGTCGGCGCTGGGGCCTTTGGCTTAACAGCGGCTTTGGCGCTTTTGCAGCGTGGTTTTACGGTAACTGTGCTGGAAAAAAACCACGTTGGCACTGGTGCTAGTGGTGGTTTAGTGGGGGCGCTTTCGCCTTATGTGCCCGAAGCATGGAGCGTGCGAAAACAATTTCAACTGGATGCATTGCTGGCTGCGGCGGCTTACTGGCGCGGTGTTGAACGCCTATCCGGCTTAACGGTCGGATATGGTCGGATCGGACGATATATTGTTTTGCCAGACGCCTATGAGGCAGAAAAAGCTATCAGCCGAATTGAGGGCGCAAACCGCCTTTGGCAAGGCATGGCAACATGGCAGGTTCTGCCCGAAACACCCATGGTTGACCCCGTCGCGGCCCCCCATGGTGTGGTGTTTGAAACGCTTTCCGGGCGGATTAACCCACGTGCCGCCACCGCCGCGTTGGCAGCTGCGATCCGAAATCTGGGCGGTGAGATCATTGAAAACTGCACAGTGAAATCGGTTGAAACCGGTCTTGTGGATTGTGTTGATTATCCCATAAAAGCGGATAATATTGTGCTGGCTGCCGGTGTCGAAGGCCTGCCGTTGCTGGTGCCATATCTGGGGCCAAAAGCAGTGCGCGGTGTGAAAGGACAAGCCGCAATGCTGGCTGTATCTCTGCCAAAAAATACTCCGCTGATTAATGGTAATGGCATTTATATTATCCCCCATGCGGCGGGCCATGTCTCGGTTGGCTCCACCAGTGAAACCAATTGGGAAGACCCGTTTTCTACTGATGACTTGCTTGACGGGGTGATTGCTAAGGCACAGGCGATTTGCCCGCAATTGCGCGGGGCCAAAATTGTTGAGCGCTGGGCAGGCCTGCGCCCCCGCGCGCCGAAACCTGAGCCGATGTTGGGGATGTTAGGCACAGGCGTATTTGTTGCCACTGGCGGGTTAAAAACCGGCCTTGCGGTGGCCTATCGTATTGCAGATGCGTTGGCGGATTTGGTTGAAGGAAAACAACCGGATATCCCGCTGGATTTTTCGCCAAAACATCATTTTACCAAATCGAGGCGCCGGACCGGGCGGCAGCGTTAACGCGAGATCATGAAACAGCCTGTGTCCAAATCAAAATTATCGCGTAATAGGTTAACAGTTGTCGCCAACCGCGCCGCAGTATTTTCAAACGGTGCACATAACGTTGCGTTACGGTCATTGCTGCGGGAATAAACGGCACCTGAATCCTTCACTTTCTTGGTGAATTCTCCAAATTGATGTGTTTTCATGCAATCATCGCACAGGTCAGACTCCAACAGCGCGTTTGGCAAAACCTGGGTTTTGCTTAAATGCAACAGCAAAACATTGTTTACATAAAGCAAGTCGCGATATCTGCTGCTGTCGCGGTCATCCACCCGCGCCTGTTCGGGGCCGCCAACAATAAACAAACCGGCGATTACGGCGGCAATAACCGCTGTCCCACCGATCAGCGCCAATAATTTGCCTGTATTACTCATCTGCTGAGGCATCTTTAAAATAAAATATAAAAACCGTGCCGAAAATCAAGCCGACCGACAGCGTTTTTAGCAAAAAGCGCATGGTGGCGTCGCCGCTCAGCAAGGCGTAAACCAACGATACCAAATCAACGACGACAACAATTGCGGCAATAAATAGTGTCAGATAAGTAATAACCTTACGAATGGCAGACCGTCTTTTTCCTGCATCATTTCCTATGGCTTTGGTGGTGCGAAAGCTTAACCAACCAAAAATTGGTACGGCAAAAACCAGTATCGCAATCGAAATCCGGATCATGTCATAGGCGGCACGGACCTCCCACGATTTATCGCTTGGGAATGCCAGATTGATGAAAGCAAAAAACAAAACATTCAAACTGATTGCAGAAGCGCCAAGCGCAATAAACATCAGTCCATATACAAAAGCATCTTTAGCCGAAACATAAGGCCGCGGGCGCGGAATTGGAGGCGTAAAAGCTGTCTCGGCATAGGCCTGAAGCGCGCTTTCACGTTCTTTTGCGGACCATCCGGCAGTGTTCAATCCGTCATCGATTTCCGGCCGACTACGTCCGGCAATCAGGGCGTCTCTGACAAATTGTGATAGTTCATCAGCAGGGCGCATGATTTTCCTTTACAAAATTTCGGATTATTTTGACATACTTTATCAAAAAAACTAGGAAATTCCGGCAAGAATACAGTAACTTGCACAAAAGAATAAGATCGTAAGGGGACAAACATGCGGGACAGTATTACAAAATTCATCACCGATAGCCGGTTTGGCAATTTTATTTTGACAGTGATTATTGTGAATGCGATTGTTTTGGGCTTGCAAACGTCAGAAAATCTGATGGCCAGATCTGGTGGCGTGCTGGATGTGATCGACAATATTTGCCTCGGTATTTTTGTGGTTGAGATCACGTTGAAATTTATCGCCCATGATATCCGGTTTTTTAAGTCCGGCTGGAATATTTTTGATTTCCTGATCGTCGGTATTTCTTTGGTGCCGGGGGCCGGCGGCCTGTCTGTGCTCCGTGCCATGCGCATATTGCGGGTGTTGCGGGTGGTATCTGTTGCCCCCAGCCTGCGTCGCGTGGTGGAAGGCTTTATCGTGGCTTTGCCGGGGATGGCTTCGGTTTTTGTGCTGATGGCGATTATTTTTTACATTGCGGGGGTAATGGCCACCAAATTGTTCGCTGAGGCCTTCCCGCAATGGTTTGGAACCCTTGGACACAGCCTGTATTCGCTGTTTCAGATCATGACATTGGAAAGCTGGTCGATGGGAATTGTGCGGCCGGTGATGAAAGTGCATCCACAGGCTTGGGCGTTTTTTGTGCCCTTTATTATGATCACCACATTTGCGGTTGTTAACCTTGTGGTTGGCCTGATTGTTACCTCGATGGAGGGTGCGGGCGACGAAGCAGAAGCCGCTGCCACTGATGGGTTTCGCGAAGACGTAATGGCCAAACTTGCCGCAATCGAAGCCAAGCTTGAAAAATTGGATAAGTGACGCGGTTTGGTTTTGAGGCGATCAGCCTTTGAGCCGACGAAATATTTCAGACGCGCCATAACCGGCAACCAAGGCCACTAACAGTGATAGCAGCCCGTAAATTAATGCTTGTTCTTGTGCGAGGTTATAAATCCAGCGTTCAATACCGGTTTTGCGCACCGAGATTTGGATCGAGGTTTGGCCAACAATCTGTTGATCACGGATCAGAAATATCTTGGTGGTGTATTCACCCTCAATCAAATTGGCAGGCAATTCCTCAGTCAGAATGTCATCGAGCCGCCCTGTGGTGGCAACCGTGAAAAAACTGGGTGCAGCGTCAATATCTACGGAATCGGTATTAACCTAAATGCGGTGACTTCCTTTACAACACAAATCTTGAATGTATCAATCGCAAATCTGCGACAAATTGGAGCATATTAGCGCGATTGGTTGGAAAGATAACGGCGCAAGACCTTTTCCAGTTTGGCAGCGCCAAGGGGTGCCATCTTTTTGGTATGCTCATGCGACAGGTTTTCAGTGCTTAAGCCCGCTGCCATATTGGTGATCACCGAAATTGCTGCGGCTTTCATGCCAAAAAACCGCGCCAGAATAACTTCGGGCACCGTGGACATGCCCACCGCATCCGCACCCATGCGGCGAATGGCGCGTATCTCAGCGGGGGTTTCAAAACTGGGGCCGGAAAACCAAGCATAAACACCTTCAGACATATCAACATCAGCGGCTTTTGCAGCGCTGCGCAATGCAGTGCGCATGGCTGGGTCATAGGCATCGGAAAGCGAAACAAA
Source organism: Rhodobacterales bacterium (assembly GCA_003228875.1). GTDB lineage: Bacteria > Pseudomonadota > Alphaproteobacteria > Rhodobacterales > Rhodobacteraceae > UBA3077. The sequence goes on along the minus strand of QIGK01000026.1, from coordinate 19,836 downwards.
GCGTTGGTCGGTTTCTTCACCAATCAGGGGGTTGGCACCAGCAAAATTGATGTGGTCGCTTAGCATCATTATATCGCCGGGTTTTGTGTTTGGTTCACAGGTTCCCGCGGCGTTGGTGGCAATAATTGCTTCGGCACCCAGCTGATGTAGGGTTTCAACAGGAACCCGCATCACGTCAGCCTGTCCTTGTTCGTAATAATGCATCCGCCCGCCCAGCACGGCGACACGCACGCCTTCCAGATCACCAACCACCAGTTTTGGGTTATGGCCCGAAACCCCCGCATGGGGAAAACCGGGCAGGTCGGTATAATCTATGGCGATGCCATCAACCTGTTCTGCAATATGGCCAAGACCCGAGCCTAAAATCAGGCCAAACTTAATGGGTTCAGCCCCCGCTTTTACACGGATCAGATCAACCAGCATGGCTATCGTTCCTTGACATAAGGTTCACCGCCGGCTTTTGGCGGGATGGCTTTGCCAACGAAGCCAGCCAGAATAACAACGGTCATGATGTATGGCAGTGCTTGCATAAATTGCCCCGGTAAAATCATAAACCCAAGATCAATGGATTGGTATTTAGTGGCAATTGCCTCTAACAGGCCAAACAAAAGGCAGGCCCACATCGCCGGAACCGGTTTCCATTTTGCAAAAATCAATGCGGCCAGCGCAATAAACCCGCGCCCCGCAGTCATGTCGCGTCCAAACCCGGGTGCCGAGGTGCCAAGGCTTAGGTATGCGCCAGCAATCCCGCACAGAATGCCAGTGATGATAATGGCTGAATAGCGCAGTTTAATGACCGAAATACCGGCTGTATCAACAGCACCGGGGTTTTCACCAACCGCACGCAAACGTAACCCGTATCGGGTGCGAAACAATATCCAATAGGTGGCCAGAACCGCAAAGAAACCAAAATAAATTATCAGATTATGGCCGGAAATCAGGTTTTGATAAATCGGTCCGAAAATGGGCACATTTGCAAAGGTTTCCGAAAAAGGAAGCTCAATTGGCCGGAATCTGCCGCCAGTTGGCAATTGTGGTGTATCGCCGCCTTGGCGAAACCAGCTTGCGCCAATCAGAACCGTGATGCCTGCGGCAAAAAAGTTGATGGCGACGCCGGATATAAGCTGGTTGCCACGCAAGGTGATAGAGGCAAAGCCGTGGATAAGCGCCAGTAAAACCGAGGCAACAATGGCGGCAACCATGCCAACCCACATGCCACCGGTTTCCCAACCCCAGCCACCGTCATAGACAGGCAATGTTGCGAGGGCTGAAAAAGCACCAGCTGCAAAAGCACCCATCAACATTTTACCTTCAAGCCCGATATCAAAAATGCCTGCGCGTTCAGACCAAAGCCCCGCAAGACATGCGATCAGCAGCGGCGTTGAAAACCGGACTGCTGAGTCCAGAATTTGCAGTATTGTCGAAAAATCCATTACACGGCCCCCTTCTTAAATCGGGAAAACAGCCGCTCAACCGGCATCCGAACAAGGTTTTCCAAGCTGCCGGTAAACATAATGATCAAGGCTTGAATAACGATCACCATCTGGCTGGGGATCTGCATTTCGAACTGCAACTCAACACCACCTTGGGTCAGCGCGCCAAACAAAAATGCCGCCAGAACAATGCCAACCGGATGGTTGCGCCCCATCAGGGCTACGGCAATGCCGATGAACCCTGCGCCTTCAACCGCGCCCAGAACCAGCCGCTCTGCCTGACCTTGCACAGTGTTAACCGCCATCAGTCCTGCCAATGCGCCAGAGATCAACATTACAATCATGGTGATCTTTACCGGGGAGATCCCCGCATAAACCGCAGCCTTGTCGGAATTGCCAAATACCCGGATTTCATACCCAAGCCGACTTTTCCAAATCAGCAGCCAGACAAAAAATGCGGCAAGCAAGGCAATGAAAAACGTGATATTTGCGTCGGAGAACCGGTCGAAGTTAATGCCAACCACTGCCAGAATATCATGTAGGGTTGGCAAAGAAGCTGCTGATGGAAACCGTGAGCTTTCGGGCAGCGAGCCGCTGGCCTGAAGTGGGCCAACCAACAAATAAGCGATCACCGATCCGGCAATCAGGTTAAACATAATCGTGGTAATCACAATATGTGACCCGCGCTTTACCTGTAAATAAGCAGGAATGGCAGCCCAAGCCGCACCAAAAGCCGCAGCGGCAATCACACCGACAAACAAGGCAATGGTCCAATGCGGCCAGTCAAAAGCCAGCATAATAAGGGTTACACCGACGCCAGCAATCGCGGCTTGGCCCTCGCCACCGATATTGAACAGCTTGGCATGAAAAGCCACCGCCACTGCAAGGCCGGTAAAGATAAAGCTGGTTGTATAATAAAGCGTCGGGCCAATGCCGTCATTTAAGCGAAAAGCGCCATAAACCATCAGTTTTATCGCCTGTATCGGGTCTTTGCCTATCGACAGAACCACAAGACCGGAAACCATAAATGCCAATATTAGCGACAATAAAGGAATAAGAACCACATCAACCCATTTAGGAATACCATTGTTCATGTATCGGTCTCCGGATCAACGCCAGCCATTAACAGGCCAAGCTCGTTTTTATCGGTGTTTTCGGGCAGACGCTCACCTTGAATAATGCCGTCAAACATCACTAAAATCCGGTCCGACAAAGCCTGAATTTCATCAAGTTCAACCGAGATCAGCAAAATGGCCTTGCCCGCATCGCGCAATTTAACAATCTGTTGGTGAATGAATTCAATGGCGCCAATATCAACGCCGCGTGTGGGCTGACCAATCAGCAGCACATCCGGATTACGCTCAATTTCTCGGGCCAGCACAATTTTTTGCTGGTTGCCGCCGGAAAAGCTGGAGGCAACAAGTTTTGGCAGCGGTGGGCGAATGTCGAACCGTTCCATTTTGCCTTGGGCATCCTCAAACATGGCTTTCTGATTAGCCATGCCGAATTTTTTGCTGAATTCAGGTTCGTTATGATAGCCAAAGGCGGTGTTTTCCCATGTTTGAAATGGCATAACCAAGCCGCGCGCGTGCCGGTCTTCGGGCACATGGCCAATGCCACGATGGCGGCGTTCCTGTGCGTCAGCCTTAGTGGTTAAATCAATGGATTCGCCCTTCATAATCACTTCGCCACTGGTGGCAGGGCGAATGCCGCCTAGCACTTCAAGCAGCTCGGTTTGGCCGTTGCCTGCCACGCCGGCAATGCCCAGCACCTCGCCACGTTTCAGCGAAAACGAAATATTCTTGAGCCGTTCAACACCCTGACCGTCTTTGACCACCAGATTTTTGATCTCCATCACGGTTTCACCAACTGTGGCAGGGGATTTTTCGACTTCCATAATCACACTACGACCAACCATGGCCTCAGCCAGTTTTGAAGGGCTGGTGGTGGCGGTTTCAATCGTCGCGGTCATCTCACCGCGCCGCATCACTGATACTGTGTCGGTGACATCCATGATTTCGCGTAATTTATGGGTAATCAGAACAATGGTTTTGCCCTGTTCTTTCAGATTTTTCAAAATGCGAAACAGATGGTCGGCCTCAGCCGGTGTTAGAACCCCTGTGGGTTCGTCCAGAATAAGAATTTCTGCCTGTCGATACAGGGCTTTGAGAATTTCAACCCGCTGCTGGAAACCCACGGAAATTTCGCCAACGATGGCATCAGGGTCTACGTCCAGTTCATATTCTTCGGCCAGCCGCTTTAATTCTTGGCGTGCTTTTGCAAGGCTGGGTTTTAACATTGGCCCGTCTTCAGCGCCCAAAATCACGTTTTCCAGCACCGTGAATGTATCAACCAGCATAAAGTGCTGATGTACCATGCCAATACCGGCAGCAATGGCGGCGTGGCTATCGGTGATTTCGGTATCAATTCCGTTGATTTTTACATGGCCAGAATCGGCTTTGTAAAAACCGTAAAGAATAGACATGAGCGTTGATTTACCAGCGCCGTTTTCACCGACAATGCCGTGGATAGCGCCTTTGGCTACGGTCATGGTGATATCTTTGTTGGCCTGCACTGGGCCAAACGCTTTGCTTATGCCCATCAGCTCAATCGCTGGGGGCGTTGGGGCAGCCGCATTTGGCTGCCCCGGGTTTTCCGTCAATGTCATATCCGACTATTCAACCGGGCAAGAGCCATCAGACATATAGTCATGCACAACGATGTCACCCGCGATAATCGCTTCGCGCGCTGCGGTAACAGCGACGCGCATCTCGTCGGTGATCAGGCCTTCGTTAAACTCATCCAGTGCCCAGCCAACGCCATCTTCAGCAAGACCCATGGCAACAATACCGGTGGTGAATTCGCCGTTATTCACATCGTTAAATGCGTTAAAAACAGCAACGTCAACGCGTTTCAGCATTGAGGTTAGCATCGTGCCCGGTTGCATAAAGTTCTGGTTGCTATCAACGCCAATGGCCAAGATGCCCGCGTCAGCAGCTGCTTGCAATACGCCACGACCTGTGCCGCCAGCCGCTGCAAACACAACGCCCGAACCAGATTCAATTTGTGCCATGGTCAGTTCACCACCCTTAACCGGATTGTTCCAAGCGGAACCGTCGGTGCCGGTCATGTTGCCGATCAGGGTTATATCAGGGTTTGCTGCGCGCGCGCCTTGGAAATAACCGCACTCAAATTTACGGATCAGTGGAATGTCCATGCCGCCAACAAAGCTGACTGTGTCAGTTGCCGAAGCCATACCAGCCAGCAAGCCAACCAGATAAGAACCTTCATGTTCTGCAAACACAACCGAACGCACGTTTGGCGCATCAACGACCATGTCAATGATCACAAAATCGGTGTCAGGGAATTCAGCTGCAACAATGCTCATTGCTGTTGCGTTTGAGAAACCCGCCACAACAACAGGGTTGTTGCCTTGCTGGGCGAAACGGCGAAGGGCCTGTTCACGCTGCGCATCGGATTGCAATTCGAATTCACGGTAATCAATGCCGGTTTCTTCGCGGAAACGCTCTGCACCATTATAGCTGGATTCATTGAATGATTTGTCGAATTTTCCGCCAAGGTCAAAAATCAGTGCCGGGTTGGCTTGAGCATTTGCAAAGGTGGATACACCGACCAGAGCAGCAGCGCCCATAAGTGTTGTCAATAGTTTCATTTGGTTCTCCCAATTTTAAGAAATCCAAACCAACCGCGAACGAAACGCGCGGAAAGCCGGAGATACGATGCGTTAGTAAAGCGGGTGGAGAGGGCAGTGGTCAATGCCTTTTTCTGATTTCGTTCATTTCTTGAGTTATTCACTGGAAATTATCCAAAGTCGTTATTTTCCATTGTATATTTCATTGTAATTGCAGCTATTTTTATAGCGTTTGGTGCATTGTAATAAGCTTCGCGACGGCCGGTGACAACAAAGCCTGCGGATTCGTAAAGGCTTATCGCCCCGATATTGGTTTCGGCAACTTCCAAAAAGATGTCGTAGACGTTGCTTTGCCGCATTGATTCGATAAATCGCCGCAGCAAATCCCGGCCCTTACCCTTGCCTTGTGCGTCGGGGTGGACCGCGATCGTCAGCAATTCTGACTCTGGCCCTGCTATTTGGCCCAACGCAAAACCATTGTCCGAATGCAGCACAATAACCGAAGGGCTGGCCAGCAAACTAGCAAATTCTGCCGCTTGCCATGGGCGCGGCGTTGTAAAACACTGCGCGTGTATCTGTGCCATTTTCTCAGGCGTCATCCAAAATCACCGGCGGTTGATCTTTGGCGGGCGCAGCATCAGCGGGGCGTAAATATAGCGGTGCAGGTGGTGGGTTTGAACCACCCTTGGCAATGACTTGTCTGGCAAACATGGCGATATGATGAATTTCATAAGGGCTGGCTGTGCCATGATCGGACGTTACCGGTTTTGACAAGGCAACAGGTGGAGCCCCAGCTGCAAAATGTTGCATCGCAAACTGGTCACGTGGCAGTTGGATACCAACGATAATTTCTGGTTCAGAACCGTTAAACCCCGCCAGCGCCGCCGCTTCAAATCTTGAGACACCAATGGCGGGGATTTCCAATGACATCGCTAAACCGCGCGCAGCGGAAACGCCAATTCGGGTGCCAGTGAAATTTCCGGGGCCAACACACACCGCGATGGCGGTTAGATCAGCCCAGTTGAATTCGGTTTCGGCCAACAAATCTTCTAACATCGGGAAAAGCCGCTGCACTTGATTTTTGTTAAGGGTTTCGTGGCGTTGGGCAAGAACCGTGTCACCTTGCAATAAAACGGCCGCGCTTTGCGCAGCCGAGGTGTCAAAGGCAAGTATTATTGGCCTATTAGGCGGCAACAGGGCGAACCTCGGTGACTTCGGGGATATAATGGCGCAACAGATTTTCAATGCCGCTTTTTAGGGTCATGGTTGATGAAGGGCAGCCCGCACAGGCACCTTGCATATGTAAATAAACCACGCCGCGATCGAAGCCGTGAAACGTGATGTCACCACCATCTTGCGCCACGGCGGGGCGCACGCGGGTATCCAGCAATTCTTTGATTTGATTAACAATTTCTTTGTCCGGCCCATCATGTTCCGCATGGCCAACCGTGCCACTATCATCAGCCATTACTGGATTTCCCGATTGGTAATGTTCCATAATCGCGCCAAGAATGGCAGGTTTGATATGGGCCCATTCAACCGTCTCAATTTTGGTGACGGTGACAAAATCCGGCCCGAAAAACACGCCGGCAACTCCGTCAGCCGCAAAAATAATTTGCGCCAAGGGTGAGGTAACAGCGCTTTCCTCATTGGGGAAATCGGCGGTGCCCATTTGCATCACGGCTTGACCGGGCAAAAATTTCAGAGTGGCGGGATTCGGGGTGGATTCGGTTTGAATAAACATAACATGGCCTTTCGGGTTGGGTCAGATATGGCGGGCCTGACCAAAAAAGTCAAGTAATTGGGGTGTGTAAAACAAGCGGTTGCGAATTAAATCACGGCTGATTAATCATGCGGCTATGCTTTTGAAAAAACCGTTTTATTACATCCGCCATGGCCAGACCGACTGGAACCTTGAGAAACGCTATCAGGGCAGCAAAGACATTCCATTAAATGAAACTGGAATCGCGCAGGCACATGCAGCGGTTGACAGTCTGAAAGACCGTGGAATTACCCATGTTTTCAGCAGCCCCTTGCGGCGCGCGCGGGTCACTGCCGACATATTGAATGCGTCGCTGGGCCTGCCACTGACCGAAATCAACGGGTTGCAGGAATGCAATTTTGGCGTGCTGGAAGGCACCCTGCGCAGTGGCAAAAACTTTTCGGATAAGTGGCGGGCAGGGCATACGCCGGAGATGGCTGAAACCTATGTTGACTTTACCCAGCGTGTTTTTACCGCATTGAACCAAATTCTAGCCCATGACAGCGTCCCGCTGGTTGTCGCCCATGGTGCGGTGTTTTGGCCCATCCGTGAAGAAACCGGAATAAAGCTGGAAGGCACTTTAGCAAATGCCAGCGCCATTCGGGTTTTTCCCTCAAAAGCCTCGGATTCGGGTTGGGATTATACCTGAGCGCGAGACAAAGCCGAGCGAAGCGAGGCCATGCCCAACGGGAGGAAGTCTTTTCGTTTGAAAAGACAGACGACGGGCGGGAGGGTCAGTTTTGCAAAAAAAAGCTGCCCTCGACAACGCATTATTCTGACGAATAACGCGCAGCCCTTGGGCGGTGGCCTCGCTTCGCTCGGCTTTGTGTTGCACCTAGCTGACCGCGATAATCGCTTCTTTGGTCATGGCGCCCGGAACAACGGTTATTGGCACCGTCATATCGCCACCAAGTTTGGTAACCAGCTGGGTTACCAATGGCCCGGGGCTGGAACCCGCGCAGGCGCCCAGCACCAACACGCCGACTTCTTTATCCTCGGAAATCTGTTCCAGCACTGCAGTGGCTTTTTCACCCTCACGGATGGCCAGTTCCGGCTCCACGCCTTCCTTGCCGATCATCCATTTTGAGAAAACCTTAAAATGTTCCTCAATGCGTTCACGGGTCTCAGCACGCATAACGTCACCAACCTCGATCCAGTGCTAGAATTCTTCGGGGGCGATTATCCCAAAGATTTCAACGCCTCCGCTGGTTTTCTTGGCACAAATAGCCGCAAACCGCAGCCTTTAGGGTTGTCGGGCGGTTATTGTTGCATTAACCGGCGTGTCAGGCGTGCGGAGAGGCAAGCCGCGCTGCGCCCATCCCGGGCCAATGCCAGACCCGGCGACACCCTCAATAACGTCAATAACATCGGTCAGACCGGCACCATACAATTGCCGCGTAACCGCGCCTGATCGGCCGGCGGTGCGACAAATAAAAGCCAGCGGAATGTCGGGGTTTTGATCGCGGATCGCAAGCAGGGTTTCGATAAAGTTATCGCTTCGCATGGCAACGGTCAGGGCGACATCGGGGATGCCGGATTCGGCCCACTCAAAGGGTTCGCGAATGTCAATCAGCACAATTTCCCCTGCCAGGGCCATTTCCCGGGCAACATCCGGCGTGATCTGGCGCACCTGCGCAGTTGCAGCACTGGCCACCAGAAAAATAGTAGCAGCTTGCAATATACCAATAAAATAACGCATGTTCACCTCCAGTTTAATATTCTCAAGATTGCATATAATGTAATGCGGAGAGATGGAAATCACAAGTATGTCAAAATGTCAGGTCTGATAATTTCTGAAATTCAAGACAGTCAGTGGCCCGAGGTCTGGGCGATGCTGGAACCGATTTTTCGTGGGGGCGAAACCTATCCGTTTGCGCGGGATATATCCGAGGCAGAGGCCAAGGAAATATGGGTTGATACGCCGTTGAAAACCTATGTCGCCATGCAAGGCAAAACCGTGCTGGGGACATTTTATATCAAACCCAATCAACCCAGCTTAGACGCGCATATTTGCAATTGCGGCTATGCGGTTGACGCGGCCGCGCGGGGCAAAGGGGTGGCGGGGCTGATGTGTGAATTTTCACAGATCGAGGCGGTTCGGCTGGGGTTTCTAGCCATGCAATTTAATTTGGTGGTTGAGACAAATGTGGGCGCGCTGGCTTTGTGGCAACGGTTGGGGTTTGCGATTGTCGGGACGGTTCCGAAGGCGTTTCGGCATCCACGTGACGGGCTGGTTGCGGCGCATGTGATGGTTAAGGAATTGTGTTAACTAATTCGGGGGGGTGCGGGAAAAGCAGTGTAATTTTTGTATAAGTTTTCCGTAGTTTTTCCATAAGCCGCGGAAAGGTTAACGGGGGTGGGTTCTGGTTAGCGAGATGTCAATAGAACGAGTGACCGCTAAACGGACGAAGCGACCACAATCTTGTCAGTGGCGAGTGGCAGCTTTGCGGAAATGCTGACGGACTAAAACGGTCGTTTTTGTCCATTTGAAAACCGTCGCTGAAATCGTTCAAAAATCGATGGCGATAAACCCTTGGCAAAACGTTTCCTGATTTTATCACGTTTTTGGCCACATCTTACGATAGCTGCCATTCGCCGCGTCGCAGAGTTTCGGTAAGATGGGCTCAAAGCTTCAGGTAATTTGATTCAAATATACGAGAGGACGACTTTTTCTTTCCTTCGTGTGTGCGAAGCCAATGGTGGGCGCGAGCGTCCATCCAACTTTATTCGCTGCATCGGTGCGTGGGGACCACGCACCCTACGGGATTTTGGGTGGTGGGTGCGAGCACCCACCCTACGGGGTTGCGATTGTTGGGACGGTTCCGAGGGTGTTTCGGCACCCCGCAGAAATTGCGTTGCCGGTTGGCAATCAATTATTTTAGACCGGCGCTGTTGCTGGTTGTTCGGGTTAGTCCTCTGGCCATGTCCATGCCAGATAAGCGATGTAGAGCATGGCAATCACCTCAACTGAAGCAAATAAAATATAGTGGGGCTTTAGGGACCCTCCGCCAACAACAAATAGGATAGTGATTGTTACCGCTATTAGATTGACAATACGGCTGGCGCGCCGGTTTAAGGCCCGTGTCAGGTAAATCATCAGGATGCCGACCTCTATGAATATCGCTGCCAACAACAAGAACATCGGTGTGATGGTGATGCCTGCAACCACTCCGGTCGCAACTTGTGTCAGGAATTCCGGGTCCATGAAGGAAAGAATGTCGGCGAAGACCATGTTGATCATGACAACGACCCAGAGGGTCGATATTTTGGTGGATAAGTGCATTGGTAGTCTCCTGGAGTGATGTGTTTGGTTGTAATCGAGTCATATATACACTGTATATTTGACTGAGGTAATCTATAAATATACAGTGTATATTCGTCAAGCACGCATAATTTGCGATAGGAGAATGCACCATGAGCCAATCTGGAAACCAAAAGAACCGCAAGGTGTTGACCGCTGAGCAAATTGTAAGCAGCGCGCTAGAGCTTGCCGATCAGGAGGGTATTGATAGTTTATCGATGCGCAAGTTGGCCGGATCGCTGGGCGTGACCGCAATGTCGATTTATAATCATGTTGCCGGAAAGGATGCACTACTTGATTTAATGCTAAACAGGGTAGCTGCGGAAATTGAAAGCCCGACAATCGGTGCCGAATGGGAGGAGATGATGCGTCGCAGGGCTCATTCCATGCGCCAAGCCCTGTTGCGCCATCGCTGGGCGCTTACGCTAATGATCTCGAAAATTACCCTTGGTGACGAAATCCTGCGTGATGTTAACGCAACAGTAGGGTGTCTGGTGACGGCGGGGTTCACCTATGCCCAATCTGATTGGGCGCGAAACGCCATCGACAGCCATGTCTATGGCTATACGATGCAGGAACTGAACATGCCGGTCGAGCCAGAGGAATACAGAGATGCCGCAGCACAATTTTTGCCGCTGATTTCGGAATCAGAATATCCGTTTATGTTTGGGGCAACCGTGCAAATTATTGACGGAAAATATGATGGAATGACCCGGTTCAGCTTTGGGTTGGAATTGATCCTTGATGGATTGAAGCGGTGGGTGGCTGAAAGGTAGTTTCACCTCGCTACGCATCCTGTGGGTTATGGGTTTGTGATGGGGTGGTGGGTGCGAGCACCCACCCTACTGGGTTGGAATGGTGGGGTTGAACCCCACCCTACGCATTACCTTGGCCATTGTTGGCCGCGGATGAAACCAACAATATCATAGACATCCTCCAAAACCGGTTGGGCTATGGCGTTGGCTTTTTGGGAACCCTCGGCCAGTATCTTGTCGATCTCAGCCACGTCTTGCATCAGGCGGGACATCTCAGATGAAATGGGTTCAAGGACCGAAACCGCCAGATCAGCCAGCGCCGGTTTGAAACGGCCCCATTGGGCACCGGCGTATTCGCTTATTACGGCCTCGGAAGTCTGGTCTGACAGCGATGCATAGATATTCACCAAATTGCGCGCTTCGGGGCGGTCTTTCAGGCCCTCCAATGAATCCGGTAGTGGTTCCGCATCAGATTTGGCTTTTTTGAACTTTTTCACGATCAATTCGGCGGAATCAGTCATGTTGATGCGGTCCATATCGGAAACGCCCGATTTGGACATCTTTTTGGTGCCGTCGCGCAGACCCATGACGCGGGCGGCGGGGCCTTCGATAATCGGTTCGGTGATTGGAAAGAAATCCGGCACTTTAAAATCATGGTTGAATTTGGCAGCAATATCGCGGGTCAACTCCACATGCTGTTTTTGGTCGTCGCCAACCGGCACATGGGTGGCTTTATAGGCTAGAATATCCGCCGCCATCAAGGATGGGTAAGCATATAAGCCTAGCGAAACCGCCTCGGCATTCTTACCGGCTTTTTCCTTAAACTGCGTCATGCGGTTCATCCAGCCCATGCGGGCCACGCAGTTGAATATCCAGCTAAGTTCCGCATGGGCGGAAACCTGAGACTGGTTAAAGATGATCGATTTTGACACATCCAGCCCGCTGGCCACATAGGCCGCCACAAGTTCGCGGGTGGCATGGCGCAGCTCGGACGGGTCTTGCCAGACGGTGATCGCGTGCAGATCGACGACACAATAAATTGTCTCGAAATCGGCATTTTGCATGCCGACAAAGCGCTGAATCGCGCCCAAATAATTGCCCAGTGTCAAGCCGCCGCTTGGCTTGATCCCGGAAAAGACGCGATGTTTATGGAGGCTTTCACCCATGGGTTTGCTCCCTTTCATCTGAAGAATAATTGTGGTCTTATCGCGCGGCCCGCACAGGGCGTCAACAGGACAGAATGAATGCAACAAGACAATTTTCAACCGATGCCAAAATCACTGAAATATCTGATAACGGTGATTGTGCTGGTCGAACTGATCGCGACAGCAGGGGATTATGGGTTGCTGCCCATAGAAGACCTGCGCCGGACAATCATTATTTTTGGCGGTTTATGGCCGCAATATGTAACCGAGGGCTGGCAGGGGTTATATTTTGGTCAGATGTTTGTGATGTTTTTCAGCCATGCCTTTGTGCATGGCAGCATATTCCATATGGCAATGAATACCGTTATTTTGCTGGCGCTTGGTAAACGGTTGTCAATCGGGGTTGGCTCCAAATGGGTGTTGATTCTGTTTTTTATCTCGGCAGGGGCTGGGGGTGTTTTGTTTGTTTTGTTAAATGGAAGCGGCGCGCCAGCGGTTGGTGCATCGGGGGCAGCGTTCGGGTTTTTTGGCTTTTGGAAGGTGCTGGAATATCGCATGTTGCGCCGCATGGGCGCGTCATTGGCACCGGTTTACCAGTTTATCGGGGGGATGGTGGGCTTGAATATCGCGCTTTGGTTTGCGCTTGACGGGTTGCTGGCATGGGAGGCGCATCTGGGCGGGTTTATCGCCGGTTGGCTGCTGGGGTCGGTTTTTCGGGCCGGCACTGGACAAGCTCGCTGAACCTAACCTAAACAAGCGCAAAACAGGCGAGATCAATGAGCGAAAACCAACCAAATACTACCGCTATTTTTAACCCGATCTCCTGGGTTGTCATTGTTTTAACAGCGGCAATTGTCGGGGTTGAGGTGGTTTTGCAACTGGGGGAACGCGGCATTATCGGCGGTGTGCAAGGTGCCACATGGCGGATATATTTGCTGCGCAACTTTGCTTTTCATGACGCTGTTTTTGAGCATATTTTGCTAAATCGACGGGTAGAATTTGCCACGCTCTGGCCATTTTTGACTTATCCGTTTTTGCATCTGAGCATTGGCCATGTTGCGGTTGGCGCGACAATTTTTTTGGCGATGGGCAAGACTATATCCGAAAAATTTTCGAATATGGCAGTTGTGGTTCTTTTTGTGGGTTGCTCTGTCGTTGGCGCGTTGGTTTTTGGGATATTTTCCAACCAGTCCTTTCCGCTTGTTGGCGCTTATCCGGCTGTTTACGGGTTTATTTCTGCTTATACGTGGATCGAATATACGCGCCTGAAAGCCTTGGGAAAAAGCACTTGGCCAGCCTTTCAGCTTATTGTGATGTTACTGGTGATCCGCACGATTTTTGCTGTGTTTTTTGGGCTACGCAATAGCTGGACCGCTGATTTTTCGGGGTTAGTGACCGGATTTTTGCTGTCATTTGTGCTGGCCCCCGATGGGCGAGAGCGGGTGCGTGGTTGGATTGCAGCAATCAGGAACCGTGGTTAGCGCCGAAAAGCCCGCTTGATGTCAGATATTTGCATAGCGCCCATGCCTAGCAAAGCCACCAGATAGGTTGCTCCGGCCAAGACGACTAGCAAGGCTAGTGCGGCGTATCTTATTTTGGCGGTCTCCAGATAACTGCCAAGGCCGGATGCTGCAAAAAATAAAACTATACCCATAATGATACAAGCCAAGACGATGCGCGGTAAGCTGTGTTTAAGGCGGCTGTCCATGGCGATGCCCTCATATTTCAGGCTGCCGGTCACCAATTGCAATAACATGATCCACGCCGCAACGCTGGTGCCGATGGCGGCGGCCAGATACCCGAACCAAGGGGTCAGGCCAACCGCAAGCGTTATATTCACCAGCATGGAAATCAGTGCAAAATGAAACGGTTTTCGGGTGTTTTCGCGGGCAAAATATATCGGAGAAACCACTTTGGCCAATACAAATGCCGGCAGGCCTGCACCGTAAATCGCCACGGCCAGCGCGGTTGCTGATGCGTCCGCAGCAGAAAATGCGCCGCGTTCAAACAGTACCGAAACCAGCGGCAGGGGGATTACCATAAATGCCATGGCGGCGGGCAGGGTAAGGATTAGCGAAAACTCAGCAGCGCGGTTCAGGCTGTTGGTGCCGCCTGCTGTGTCATTGGCGCGTAATTTACGCGACAGGTCAGGCAAAAGCACCACGCCAATGGCAACGCCAACCACCCCTAACGGCAGTTGATACAGCCGGTCGGCATATGAAAGCCATGCAATGGCCCCATCAAAATAAGAGGCAACTTGCCGTCCAACCAAAAGATTAATCTGAACAACCCCGCCCGCCAATGCAGCAGGCGCGGCGATTATGGCCAGACGTTTCATTTCAGGCGAAAGCCTTGGGCGACGCGGCAAGATTTTTATGCCAGCCGAACGGGCGGCAAACCAGAGCATTGCCATTTGGGCAATTCCGGCAAAAGGCATGGCCCAAACGATGGAGAGCGCCACGTCAAAGCCCCTGTTATGGGCCAGAAAAATGGCGGCAATCAGAATGATATTTAGCAAAATCGGTGCGGCAGCAGCCACAGCAAAGCGCCCCATTGCATTCAAAACACCGCTTAGCAGTGCTGCAAGCGAGATAAACAATATATAAGGAAAGGCAATTCGCCCGAAACTTACGGTCAAATCAAAGCGTTCATCGCCAACAAATCCACTGGCCATGGCAAAGACCAGCAACGGCATAAAAACTTGTGCCACAAGGGTCAGCAGGATAACAATACTGGCCAAAGCCGAAAACGCCTCACTGGCGAAATTTTCTGCGCCTTCACCGGATTCGATTTTTTTGGAAAACATCGGCACAAAAGCAGTGTTAAATGCGCCTTCGGCAAAAAAACGCCGGAACATGTTGGGCAAGGAAAATGCCACCAGTAATGCTTGCGCTGCCGGGCCGGAACCCAGTGTGGCGGCGATTAATACATCGCGCACAAAACCCAAAACTTTGCTAAGAAAAGTCCAGACACCAACCGTTAAAAAACCCGAAACAAGGCGGACTTGCCGGGTCATTTTTCTGTGGCCTGAGCAATGGCGCTGCGCAACTTAGCTTTGACGGCTTTGCGTTTTGCTTTGCTGTGCAATTTCAAACCAAACAGGTCTTTGACATAAAACGTGTCTACGGCCTGTTCGCCATAAGTGGCAATAATCGCTGAGGCAATTGAGATGCCATTGGCAGTCAGGGTGCGGGCAACATCGTGCAATAGGCCCAGACGGTCGCGGGTATCGACCTCAATTATGGTATAAAGTTCGGAACCTTCGTTATCAAAAGTAATGGTGGTCGGCACATTAAAATCTTTTTCGCGCGGCTTGATACGGCCTTTGGATTTGAGCGCGTCACGGGTGATTACCTCACCCAGTAAAATGCGTTTGATCATTTTGTTAAGCCGCGAGAGGCGCGAGGTTTCAAACGGCTTGCCCTCAACATCCTGAATCCAGAACACCGCTGTCGCGTAACCGTCACTGCTGGTATAGGTGCGCGCATCCACAACATTGGCCCCAACCAGCGCTAATGCCCCAGCAAGGCGGGCAAAAATGCCGGGATGGTCATGCATCACAAAACAGGCTTGCGTGGCGTCGCGGTCATTATCTTGCCGGATTTTTGAAACAATTTCCTTTGCGGCACCTTTGCGACCTAGCCGTGCAAAAATACTGTGGGTTTTGGTGTCGAGACCCAACCAGTAAGGTGCATAATGGCGGTCGAATTCTGCTTCAAGATCAGGCTTTTTCCAGTCCTTAAGGGATTTTTTAAGGGCTGTCTTTGCGGCGGTCTCACGCTCGGGCTGGCTTTTGGCTTGGGCACCCTCGGTTAATGTGTCCAGCGTCAGGGCGTAAAGCTGGCGCAATAACATGGCTTTCCAGTTGTTCCACACGTTGGGACCAACCCCGCGAATATCACAGACGGTTAACACCAAAAGCAGCTTTAGCCGTGTGGTGGATTTAACCGTGCGGGCAAAATCGCGCACAGTGCGGAGATCGGAAATATCGCGTTTTTGCGCGACATCCGACATCAGCAAATGGTTCAGCACCAGCCATTCAACCAATTCGCATTCATCGGGGTGCAGGCCAAGGCGCGGGCAAAGATCACGGGCGATTTCAGCGCCGATTTCCTCATGCGGTTCAACGCGGCCCTTGCCGATGTCATGCAGCAGCAAGGCCACATATAACACGCGACGATTGATGCCCGCCTTAAGAATTTCAGAGGCGACCGGCAGGTCCTCAACCAAGCCTTGCTGTTCGATCTTAAACAGGTTGGAAATGCACTGAATGGTGTGTTCGTCAACCGTATAGGAGTGATACATGTTGAATTGCATCATCGCAACAATACGGCCAAATTCGGGGATAAATGCGCCCAGCACCCCCAACTCGTTCATGCGGCGCAAGGCACGTTCGGGGTTGTTATGGGATAATAGCAAATCAAGAAAAATCCGGTTGGCCTCGGGGTCTTGGCGAAAATCATCGTCGATCAGATCAAGGTTTCTGGCAATCAGGCGCATGGCATCGGGGTGGATCAGGATTTTGGAGCGCAAGCCTTCTTCATAAAGCCGCATAAAATTGATCGGGTTGCTTAGAAAGGTGTCGGGGTTATCGACATTAAGCCGCCCGTGTTGCAATGCATAACCCCGAGGCACCCCATCGCGCGACAGGCTGAATGCGTTTAGCAAACGTCGCCCGATACTGGGTTTTTTCTTGACATGTTTTGCCTCAAGATCAGTTAGAAAAACCCGTGTCAGTTCGCCTACATGTTTAGCATGGGTGAAATATTGCTGCATGAAATGTTCGACGCCTTGCATTCCGTTGCTGTCTTCAAAACCTAATATTCGTGCGATTTCAACTTGGTTGTTAAAGGTCAGAAATTCGGTGGCGCGATTATTGACCAGATGCAGATGCACCCGCACTGTCCACAGAAATGTCTCAGCTTCGATGAATTTCTCACTTTCAGCCGCTGTTAGCATTCCTGCCGCTACAAGGTCTTTGGGGCTGTCCACATGGGTGATGTATTTGGCGATCCAGAACAGTGTTTGCAGGTCTCGCAAGCCACCTTTTCCCTCTTTGACATTGGGTTCAACCACATAGCGCGCACCGCCGTTTTTGGCGTGACGCTGGCCACGCTCCTCTAGTTTGGCCTCGATGAATTCGGGCGCGGTATTTTGAAACAGCTCTTGCCAGAGCCGGTCATCCAGTTCTTGCGCCAGTTCTGCATCACCACATAAATACCGGTTTTCCAACAATGCGGTTCGAATGGTGTAATCTTCGCGCCCCAAGCGAATGCAATCATCAACGGTGCGGGTAGCGTGGCCAACCTTTAGCCGTAAATCCCACAGGGTATAAAGCATGCTTTCAATCACGCTTTCGCCCCATGCGGTTTGTTTGTAGGGGGTCAGGAACAGTAGATCGACATCTGAAAACGGCGCCATTTCAGCGCGCCCTGACCCGCCCACCGTGACCAAAGAAAGCCGTTCGGACGCGGTGGGCGTGTGCATAGGGTGCAGTCTGATGATGGTTATTTCCATGACCATCATCACGATTTGGTCGGTCAGCCAAGCATAGGCACGCGTGGCTTGGCGCGCGCGAAATGGATCAATAAGCAGCGCATCAGCGATTGCCTTACGGCCCTTGTCTAGCGCATCACAAAGCGTCTCAACCAATTGGCTGCGAATATCATTTGTGTCTTTGGCATCAGCCAGACGGGTATTCAATTTTTGACGAAACAAATCCGCATCAAAAATAACATTGGGCGAGCCAATCAGCCCGCCCAAATTCAGTTCATTTTCAACATAGTCAAAAATGGCTAGCTCCCCGAGGCACCAAAGCTGCGCGGGGCGCTGGAAATCATGATGGCAACGCCGTTGTCAACCTGCATGATCGCCAAAGCCCGCTGGTTGGTGCCGTTGGAGCGGAACCGAAAAATGCCTGTGACGCCTGCAAATCCGCTTGGGTCGGTCAGGCGTTGAAGGGAAAACGCATTGTCATCGCCCGTGGTTTTGGCAGCATTGATCATGGCACCAATGGCGGCGATACCGTCATATGACAGGCCGGAAAGCCCGTGGGCTTCGATGCCATAAGCCAGTTGATAGCGGGTTTCAAATTGTAAAAGCAGGCCCGGGTCGGGCGTGGTAAACCAGCCGCTTTGCAGGCTTGGTGTGTTTAAAACCTCGTCTGATGTATCCCAGCGGGTCAGGCCCATAAATTGGGCGTCGCGTCTTGTGCGAAACCGGTTGGAGGCCAATGATGCGGTCATAAATCCAAGGCCTTGCAGGGGCGAATCCGTAAAGAACACCGCATTGGCACCGCTGGCGCGCAGGTTATCTGCCACGACGCTGGCTTGCTCGCTCATTTCTTGCAAAGATAGCGGATAGGAAAGGGTTGCTGCCAATGTGCCACCGTTTCGTGCCACAGCGGCGGTGACTGCATCGCGGCCTAATTCACCCTCAATACCTTGCTGATGCACAATAGCGACATTGGTAAAGCCAGCACCAATTGCCTGGGAAACCAGCCGGTCCGCCACGGATTCAAAGGTGGTGCCAAGGATAAACACATTGCCCCCCGCCACCGTTGGGTTATTGGAAAAGCTAAGCACATTGATGCCTCTTGGCCGCGCCACGGCTGCCACCGCAGTCGTCGACGAACTGAACAGCGGCCCAAGAATAACCTGCGCGCCTTCTTCAATGGCACGGGTGGCCGCAATGGTGGCCGTGGCCGGATCACCCGCGGTTTCGTAAACCCTGAGATCAATATTGGCACCCCGCACATCGCCAACCGCCAACTTTGCGGCATTCACGAGGTTTAATGCCAATTGATCCGTGACAGAATTGCCAGAGCCAAGCGGCACCATCAGGGCCACAACCACCGGTGCGTTTGGGTCTACTTCGGAACTGCCACTGCCAATCGCAATGGGTTCACAGGCGGAAAGCCCAAGCGCGGCGGCGATAATTGCCACCGGGCGCAGAAATCGGGTTGGGAATAAATTAATAAAGGACATGCTTCCTCGCAATTCGTGTTTGAGATCAATAGACTCGCATAGCGGGGCAGAGTAAGCCTTGCGTTCAAACAAGTAAAGTTAGGCAGTTTAGCAATGGGCAGTATTTCACCGCGTCTTTCCGCTGGTCTTTATCTGGTTGCAACACCCATTGGCACGGCTTCGGATATCACCCTTCGGGCGCTGGATATTCTGGCAAATGCGGATGTTCTGGCGGCTGAGGATACACGCCAAGCTCGAAAACTGATGGATATTCACGGTGTTAAGCTAAACGGTCGACCGTTATTGCCTTATCATGATCATAATGGTGCAGGGATGCGCCCGCGCCTGATGGATGCGGCGCGCGAAGGCAAATCCGTTGGTTATGTTTCGGATGCTGGAACACCGCTTATTGCGGATCCGGGTTATGCCTTGGCGCGTGATTTTATTGCCGCAGAACTGCCGGTGACAGCCGCGCCGGGGGCATCAGCGGTTTTAACCGCGCTTTCAGTGGCGGGCCTGCCTACGGACAGGTTTTTATTCGCGGGGTTTGCGCCAACAAAATCCAACGCGCGGCTGGCGTTTTTTAATGAGTTTAAGGCGGTGCCTGCAACGCTGGTTTTTTATGAAAACCCAAAGCGGCTGATGGCTTGTTTTTCCGCGATGGTCAAGGTGTTCGGACCGGATCGCCCCGCTGCGATGTGCCGCGAGTTGACTAAAAAGTTTGAAGAAGTTCGCCGTGGTTCGCTGGCTGAGCTGGCGGAATATTACGCGGATGTTCCAGCCCCAAAAGGTGAGGCGGTTGTGGTGCTTGGTCCGCCGATCA